>JAFEDG010000021.1 GCA_018241745.1 Pseudomonadota bacterium | reverse complement strand
CAGGCCGTACAGGCCGTTGTACGACATGTCGTCCGAGTAGACCGGGAAGCCGCGGATGACGTAGAGCTCCTGGAAGTTGCCGAAGCCGCGCGCGTTGCGCACGGCCGGGTCGTTCAGCAGCACGTCGGCGACGCTGCGCGCCTGCTGGTCCTCGATCAGCGCCGCCGTGTAGTTCATCGTCGCGAACGGCGATGCCATGTAGTCGAGGTTGCCGAGAAAGCCGGCGCGGCCGCCCCGCGCCACTTCTCCCCCCGCGAACGGCGGCGAAAGGCCTGCGGCGGACGCATCTGCGCTCGCCTGGACGTTGACCGGTGGCAACGCGACGACGGGTTGCACGTCGGCTCCCACTGCGGGCGGGGGCGTACCGGGGGACGGCGCGGTTTGCGCCGCGGCGGGTACGGCGAGCGTGCACGCGCAGGACAACAGGACGGCGGTGGCAGCGGCAACGGGACGACGGGGGGAACATGGGCGCATGGTGGGAGCCTTGGACGACACGACGGTGGCAACGCGGGCACCACCCGCCTGCAGCGGCGCGGGGTCGGGCCCATTACGATTCTAAATACGAATGATTCGCGTTATTGTACCGCACGCAGCCCCGCGCGGGCGAGCCATCGCCCGTGGCGGGTCCCCCTCTCACACCAGGTTTACAGACCGGGGCGGACACTGCGGTCCGCCCCGCCGGTCAGAACGTCCAGTTGCCGTAGACGGACAGGACGAAGCTCGCCGTGTTGTCGTAGGAGCCGACGAGGTTGCCGCGGCCGCCGAGCGCGGGCGGGAGCGGGCTTGTGAGGTTGACGTCGAGCGTGCCGCCGTAGATGACTTCGCCCGCGATTCCCCATTTGACGTTCTTGTCGAGCTGCTGCTCGCCACCGACGCCGAAGCGCCACGCCGCATTCACGGGCAGCAACGGCGACACCGTGTCGCCCTTCTGGAAGGCCGAGTCGTAGGCCACGCCGAAGTTCAGCAGCCAAGGGTCGCTGATCCGGTATTGGGCACCTGCGGCGACGTGCCAGGTGTCGCGGAATGGCAGGCTGGTGGTCAGGCTGACCGGATCGTTGACGTTGTCGATGCCGACTTCGGCCTCGCCGAATTTGGACCACTGCTGCCAGCCGACGCTGCCCAGCAGGGCCCAGCGCTCGTCCACCTGCGAGAAGACGCTCGCCATCACCTGTTGCGGGATCTTCATGCCGAGATTCACGCCGGCATCCAGCAAGCCGCGCGACGCGAGCACCGCCGACAGCCCGGGGCCGAGGCCCGAGAAACGGGCGGGCGACTTGAAATCCAGGTCCACCTGCGACGCCCACGTAAGGCCCAGCCGCGTTGCAGGCGTGGCCTGGTACAGGAGCCCGAGGTTGCCACCGAAGCCCCATGTCTTGTCGTTGAGCTCGAGCTGGCCGTCGGCGAGGCCCGGAAGCGCATTGTTGATCGCGGTCTTCTGGTCCAGGATCCCGTAGACGGCATTGACACCCCCTCCGATCGACAGCCTGTCGTTGACGCGATACGCAAGCGACGGCACGAACTGCACCCCGAGCACCTTCGCCTGCTGCACGCGGTAGCGCCCTGCCCAGCCGTCGCCATAGTCGAGCACGGACCCGAAGTTGCCGGCGATCGAGAACCCGAACTTGAGGTCCGGGGCGATGGTCGTGGTCATGAACGCCCCGGCGCCGGGCATCACGCCGCCGAAGCCGAGCGCATGGCCGCCGTCGTTGCTGCCGAGCCCCGGCGAGGTGTCGCCGCCGATCGAGAATTGCGTGTTGAACGCCATCAGCTGGCCGCCGGCGAGCACCTGCGTACCCGGCAGACGCGTCATGCCCGCCGGGTTGGTGAATGCCGTGGACGCATCCTGCGCCCGCGCGGAGTAGCCGGCGGACGCGAGGCCCACCTCACCGGTGCCGAACTCGTACAGCAGCAGGCCCGCAGCCCCCGCCGGCGCCGCCGCCGCGCCCAGCACCAGCGCGACGGCACTTGCACGTAAGCGCGGGCCCATCAGTCGTAGTCGTCCATCAGTTCAGTCATCTCGAACGGCTTCGGCGCGGTGTCGGGCTTGCGCGGAGCGGTGCCGGGCAGGATTTCGAAGTCAGGCGTGAACGGCACCATCAGCGCACGCAGCTGGTCGAACGGCGCGCGGTTGCCGTCGAACTTGGCCTTGCCGGCCTTGATCAGGTCGTCGAACGACTGCGCGCCCATCATCACCTGGTCGAGGTCGCTGCGATTGACCGTGATCGTCAGGTCCGGCCTTGCGGCGATGTAGCCCTGGATGTTCGTCAGCGTCGCGTTCGACAGTTCGACGAGGTACTTCTCGCCGTTGTCCGGCGTGATCAGGTTGATCGTGAAGTGAATGCCCTCGGCCTTGCGCGGGTCCATGCTGATGCCCAGGAAGTCGAGCCACTGCTCGGTGGACATCGCGCGGATCACGTCCGGCCCCGTCGAACTCGGTGCACGCCCGCCGGGCAGCCCGTTGCGCAGCTCGAACGCGCCCTGCAGGTAGATGTTGCGCAGCGTCGGGCTTTCCTTCTGGTACCCCAGCTGCTCGAACGCGTCGGCGAGCACGTTCTTCGCCGGCTGGTTCTTGGGCTGTGCGAGCACGAGCTTGTTCAGGATCTCGGTCGCCTCGCGGTACTTCCCTTGCGCGACGAGTTCCTTGCCCTTCGCGATGATCTTGTCGGAGCCTCCCATCATCTCGACGTACAGCGGCGCGGAATCCTGCGGCGACAGGGGCGCGATGTTGGTCGGGTTGCCGTCCCAATAGCCCAGGAAGCGGTTGATGACGCCGCGGCTGTTGTGCATTTCCGAGCCGTGGTAGCTGTGCGCCGGCCATTGCTGCTGCAGGCTCTTGGGCAGCTCGTACACGTTCTGGATCTCGTTGATCGTCACGCCCAGGTTCGCGTAGTGCAGCGTCTGGTTGTTGAGGTTCGCGTACGTGTCGCGCTGCGCGCGCAGCACTTCCTGGATCCGGGCGTTGCCCCAGCGCGGCCAGCTGTGCGACGCGAACATCACTTCCGCCTGCTGCCCGTAGCGATACAGGGCCACGTTGATCTGCTTCGACCAGTTGAGCGCGTTGCGCACCGGCGCGCCACGCGGCGTGTAGATGTTGTGGATCGTGCCCGTGATGTTCTCCGCGCCCCAGAAGGCCTTGAACTGCGGGAACCACGTGTTCATCTCGACCGGTGCCTCGGTATCCGGCGTGTTCTGGAACTCCATCACCACGCCGTCGATCGTCAGCGTCTCGAAGTCCTTCGTAATGGTGACATTCGGCGCGATAAGGCCGGTGTTGCCGTGCGCGACGTTCTTGCCGATCGACTGGTCGACGTGCCCGAACGGGTCGCGCGGCAGCAGCACGGCGTACGAGTACTGGGTCCGCCGCGACATCGCGTTGCCGGAATAGACGTTCTCGGCGATCGCCTCCTGCAGGAAGTGCTCGGGCGCGATGATCTTGACCTTGCCGCTGCGCACGTCGGCCTCGTCGACGACGCCGCGCACGCCGCCGAAGTGGTCGACGTGCGAGTGCGAATAGACGACGGCGACGACAGGCCGCGCGCCCAGCTTGTCGTTGGCGAACTTGAGCGCCGCGCGCGCCGTCTCGGCGGCGGTCAGCGGGTCGAAGATGATCCAGCCCGTGTCACCCTTGACGAGCGTCATGTTGGCGAGATCGAAGCCGCGTACCTGGTAGATGCGACCCGGCACGACTTCGTACAGGCCATACGCCATGTTCAGGATCGCCTGGCGCTGCAGCGACGGGTGCACGCTGTCGAAGTCCTGGCCGCCCAGCAGGAACGCGTAGCTGCCCATATCCCAGGCGACCCCGCCACGGTCGTTCATGATCTTCGTGTACGGCGGCTCGGCGATGAAGCCCTTCTTCGCTTCGTCGAAATCGCGCTTGTCGGCCAGCGGCAGCTTCGCCTTTTCGCCGTTGCGCAACTGGATCGTGAACGTCGACGGCGGCTTGCCCTGCGGGTCGAAATGCTGCGCTCCGGCGGTGCTGCCGGCGGGTGGGACGAGCGACGAGTTGGGAGTCTGGGCCTGCGCGAGCGGCAGCAGCGTCGCGGCCGCGAAGGCTGCGCAAAGTCTGTGGATCGGCTTCATGGTCGGCGTGGTCAGGTGCGTGGGCCGCAGCGAGGTCGCTGCGGCAGGGAAGTTCACGGCAAGCCCCCCGCGTCGTCACGATGGAGTTGCGCGGGTCTTGCCGCTCGTGTTGGGGCGGTGGATTGTCGCTGCTGCGCCGCACGGCGTCCAATGCCGGCGCGAGGGGTTGGTCATATACTGCCGGCATGACCCTGGAATTGCGGCAACTGCGCTACCTGCTGGCCCTCGCCGAGCAGGGAAGCCTCGGCCGTGCGGCGGCCGCACTGGCCATGACCCAACCTGCGCTGACCCGTGGACTGCAGCAGCTCGAGCGTGAGGTCGGCGCGGTGCTGTTCGAACGCTCGAAGAAGGGCGTGGCCGCGACCGACGAGGGACGCGTCCTGGTCGCCCGCGCGCGCGAGGTGGTCGCGATCGCCGACGCGCTCGACCGCGACCTGCTGAGGAAGGAGCCTAGCCACGTGCACGTGACGCTCGGCGCGGGCCCTTACCCGGCCGAGACGATCGTGCCGGGCGCGGTCGCGCGATGCGTAGCCCGCAATCCAATGACCCACGTACGCGTCGTGATCCGCGAGTGGGACGAATTGCTGCGCATGCTGCGCAAGCGCGAGATCGCCTTTTTCGTCGCCGAGACCAGCACGCTCGACAATGAGGCCGACCTCGCGATCGAGCGTTGCCCGTCGCATCCCGTGTATTTCGTCGCGCGCCGCGGGCATCCGCTCGCGCGACGACGTGCAGTGCGTGCGGCGGACACGTACGCCTACCCGATGCTGGCGCTTACCCGGTCCCCGCCACGCGTGCTGGGGCCCATGCTGGCAGCACGGCCCGCCGCGGCAGCGGGTCCGTCGCGGCCCGTCCCGGCGATCGAGCTCGCGAGTGTTGCCGCGGCCCAGCGAGTGCTCGTTGCTTCAGACGCGATTGCGCCGCTGACGCTGAGCTGCGTCGGGGACGCGCTGGAGCGGGGCATCCTCACGGTGCTGGGCGGCGAGCCATGGCTGCACGTCAACTACGGGATCGTCGCGCTGAACGACCAGCGGATGGGCGCGATGCCCGCGTTGCTCCAGCAGGAGTTGCAAGCCGAGGAAGCCGCGCTCGCCACGGCCGAAGCAGCGCTCGCCGCCCGCCACGTACGCCCGCGCCGGGAGAACGCGCGACGCTAGGGGCTCAGCGCCGTCGCGCCGATCGCCCGTGCGAGCGAACACTGGATCGGATGAAGTCGTGTCTCCGGAGCTGTATTGTTCCGGGTCCTTCGATCGAGCAAGCCAACCGACCTAGCCATGGAACTCAAAGTTGCCTGCTTCGCAGCCCCGAGTCCGCCACGCTACCTGGCGGCGCTTGAGTCCCTGCGCGGAATGGCTACAGACTCGACATTGGTGCGGGATCCATCGGCGAACACCGGGAGCAGGCTCCGATGAATGCAACGTCCGCCGAGTGTGGAATGGCGACGCCACTGGTTCGCGCCGAGGACATCCACTCGGCGACCGATCCTGGCCAACGCCTGTTCATCGATTGCCGCCATCGGCTCGCCGAGCCCGACTATGGACGCCGCGCGTACCGTGCCGGGCACCTGCCGGGCGCCATTTTCCTGCACCTGGACGATGACCTGTCAGGGCCGCAGTGGGCCGCTGACGGACGGTTCCGGGGTCGTCACCCCCTTCCGGATCGGCGCACGCTCGCCCGCAAGCTGGCGGCCGCGGGCATGACGGCGACGACGACGCTGATCGCGTATGACGACGACGACAGCATGTTCGCCGCGAGGATGTGGTGGCTCGCACTGTGGCTGGGACATCGACGCGTGCACGTGCTCGATGGCGGCATCGCCGCATGGATGGCCGCGGGCGGATCCTTGAGCACCGACACTCCTCACGTGTCGCTTGGGGTTGCGATGCCGCCCGACGAGCCGTCGTTGGTGACTGCAGTCGACGCCGACGTCGTGCTCGGCAACCTTGGCAGCCAACGGTACCGCGTACTGGACGCCCGCGGAGCAGATCGTTACCGCGGAGAAGTCGAGCCGCTGGACGCACGGCCGGGACACATTCCCGGCGCGAGCAATCGTCCGTTTCGCGCCAATCTCGACGAAGGCAATCGCTTCAAGTCGGCTGATGAGCTGCGCGAAGAGTTTCGTTCCGCGCTCGATGGCGTATTGCCGGGAGCCGTGATCCATCAGTGCGGGTCAGGCGTGTCGGCGTGCCATAACCTCCTGGCGATGGCGGTGGCGTCGTTGCCGATCGGTCACTTGTACCCGGGTTCCTGGAGCGAGTGGTCATCCGACCCTGCAAAGCCCGTCACCATCGGGGCCACGCCCTGACTTGTGACGACGAGCGATGGTTCCGGGCGCTCCCTCGCCACGGCACCTGAAGGATCGGCCGCCGGCCAACCTAGGGAACCAGCACCGTCGCCCCGACCGTCTTGCGGCTTTCGAGCGCGCGGTGCGCGGCCGCGGCGTCGGCGAGCGGGAACGTCTGCTTCGCCTCGCTGACGATCTTGCCGGCCAGCACGAGCGAGAACAGTTCGTCGGCCATCGCAAGCAGGTTCGCCCGCTTGGCCGCATAGGTGAACAGCGTCGGGCGGGTCGCGAACAGCGAGCCGCGCTGCTGGAGCATGCTGAGCGCGAACGGCGGCACCGGCCCGGACGACGCGCCGAAGCTGACGAACATCCCAAGGGGTGCGAGGCAATCGAGCGACGCGGGAAACGTGTCCTTGCCGACGCTGTCGTACACCACGGGCACGCCGGCGCCGCCGGTGAGTTCCTTGACGCGCTCGGCGAAGTTCTCGCGCGTGTAGACGATCGTGTGCGCGCAGCCGTTGGCCTTGGCCAGCGCGGCCTTGTCGTCGG
This sequence comes from Pseudomonadota bacterium, assembly GCA_018241745.1. Lineage (GTDB taxonomy): Bacteria > Pseudomonadota > Gammaproteobacteria > Burkholderiales > Casimicrobiaceae > VBCG01. Next base: position 17,878 of record JAFEDG010000021.1, on the reverse strand, counting down.
ACCCCACGGTCCCGATCATCGTCACGCCGAGCGCACGCGCCCACTGGCACGCGATCAGCCCGACGCCGCCGGCCGCGGCGTGGAACAGGATCGTCTCGCCGCCCTGCAGCTTGAACGTCTGCCGGAACAGGTACTGGACCGTGAGGCCCTTCAGCATGATCGCGGCGGCCGTCACGTCCGAGATCCCGTCCGGGACCCGCACCAGGCGATCGGCAGGCATCACGCGCTCCTCGGCGTACGCGCCGAGCGGCGACAGGCCGTAGGCGACGCGGTCGCCGACGGCGAGGTCGGTGACGCCGCTGCCCAGCGCCGTGATGACACCCGCACCCTCGGACCCCAGGCCCGAAGGCAGCTGCAGCGGATACGCGCCGCTCCGGAAGTAGGTATCGATGTAGTTGACGCCGATCGCGGTGTGGCGCACGCGCGCCTCGCCCGGGCCGGGCGCCGGCACATCGACGGTTTCAAGGCGGAGGACGTCGGGACCGCCGGTGGCGGCGAAGCGGATGGCTCGGGTCATGATCGGGAGGCGCCTGTGCGGGCGGCGTTGGTGGTCGGTAGGAAAGATCAGGCGGCGCGGCGCAGCAGCGCGCGCACGGCGGCGTCGCGCGGCAGCGGCGCGACCGCGGAATAACCGGTCGTGGCCAGCGCCGCCGCCGCGTTCGCGTAGCGCGCGGCGTCGACGACCGCATCGCCTGCCGCGACGCGCGCCAGGAACGCGCCGTCGAAGCAATCGCCGGCCCCCGTCGCATCGACGGTGGCCACGCGATGCGGCTCGATGCGCACACGCGCGCCGTCCGCAACGACGATCGCGCCGTCGGCACCCATCTTCAGCACGATCGCGCGCGCGCCGTCCGCGAGCATCGCGTCGATCAGCGCGTCTGGCGCGTCGAGGCCATAGATCGTACGCACGTCATCGAGGCTCGGCAGCAGCCAGTCGGCGCGCGCGATCGTTGCGCGGATGACGGCAGACGCACGCGCGAGCGGCCACAGCTTCAGGCGCAGGTTCGTGTCGTAGGCGATGCGCGCGCCCGCGGCGCGTGCGACGTCGATCGCGGCGAACGCGGCGTCGCACGCGGACGGCGAGATCGCCTGGCTGATGCCGGACAGGTGCAGCACGCGGGTCGCGCGCAGTACGTCGAGCGGCAGGTTGTCGGGACGCATCCGCGTCGCGGCCGAACCGGAGCGCAGGTAGCTGAACTCGTGGCCGGCTGCACCGTGGCTCACGAAGTACGCGCCGGTCGGCGCATCCGCGTCGACGGCGACGCCGCGCGTGTCGACGCCTTCCGCCTGCCACAGCCCGACGAGCCAGCGGCCGAACGCATCGCCGCCGATGCGCGTCGCATACCCCACGCTCGCGCCGAGCCGCGCGGCGGCGATCGCCGCGTTGGACGTGTCGCCGCCGAAGCCCTGCGTGTACGCGTGCGGGTCGTCCCGGCGCGCCTGGTTGAATTCGATCATCGCCTCGCCGAACGCGAGGAGATCGAGCGTAGCGCTCATCGCGGCGCCGCCGTCAGCTGCGTGCGGGAAGCGCCCGGAATGCCGTCGCGTACGCGGCCGCGACGGCGGCCACCTGCGCGGGCGCGGCGCCGGGCTGGTACAGGTTGGAACCCGTGCCAAACCCGGACGCGCCCGCGGCCCAGTACGGCGCCAGGTTGTCCGGCTTCATCCCGCCCACGGGAAATACGAGCGTCTCGCGCGGCAGCACGGCACGCCAGGCCTTGAGCGCGGCCGGCGGCAACGCTTCGGCGGGGAACATCTTGAGTCCGTCGGCGCCCGCCGCGAGCGCGGCGAATGCCTCGGTGAGCGTGGCGACGCCGGGCAGGCAGAGCATCCCCTCCCGTTTCGCTGCGCGCACGACCGCGAGGTCCGCATGCGGCATCACGACCAGCTGGCCCCCCGCGGCCTTGACGCGCGCGACGTCCGCGACGTCGAGCACCGTACCCGCCCCGACCAGCGCGCGCTCGCCGTAGCGCTCGGCCAGCGCCGCGATGCTGACCAACGGGCGTGGCGAATTGAGCGGTACTTCGAGTATCCGGAAGCCGGCGTCGAACAGCGCCTCGCCGACCGCCGGGATCTCCTCGGGGGTGATGCCGCGGAGCACGGCGACGTAAGGCAGTGGCGTCAGGTAATGGCGCACTGGCTGGGCCGTGCGCGCTTCCGCAAGCGTCGTGTTCATGGCGCGCTAGCCTACCATTCCGGCCGCCTGCGCGATGCGCAACAGGCCGCGCGCCGCCGTGCCGGCCGCCGCGCGCGTGGCACGCACGCCGGCTGCGGCGAAGGCGAGCGCATAGCGCCGCGCGAGGTCGTCGGCGCCGACGATCGTCACTTCCGACGCGTCGTGCCCCGCGCCCTGTGCCCAGATCCGGCCGCTGCGCACTTCGCGACCGATCATCATCCCGGACAAGTATTCGCGCACGTCGTCGCCGGCGAGCTCGCCGGTCAACGCCAGCGTGCGCGCAGAGAAGAGGTCGTGCGTGATCGTGCCCGCCCCCACGCCGCGCGCCACGCCGCGCGCGAACGCAGCGTCGGCATCGCCCGCGCCGTCGGTCGCGAGCCGGCCGAGGATCGAGTGCGCGAGCATGACCGCATACATCTCGCCGGTCATGAACGTGCAGAATTCGGCGATCGCGCCCTGCTCCACGTGCACCCACTTGCTGTGCGTGCCGGGCAGCACGTACAGGCCGCTGCGCTGCGGCGCGTCGAGCGCGCCGAACACTTCCGTTTCCTCGCCGCGCATCACGTCCGGCACGCCGCTCGCGTCGCGCGCGAGGACACCGGGCACGACGGTCAGCGCACCGTCGGGCGTGACTGCAAGCCGGCCGGCCAGTGCGCGCAGCGACGTCGGCGCGTCGACGTACGGGGCCTCGACCCATCCCTGCCGGCTGCCGATCATCCCGCACGCCATCCGGTGCAGCGGCAGCGACGCCCAGTCGCCAAGCAGCTCCGCAAGCGCGTCGCCGAACGCTACGGTGCCGAGCCGCTGGATGCCGCGCTCGCTGGTGCGCGATGCGATCACGCTGCCGTCGTCGGCCACCTGGTAGGCGCGTGCGGAGGTCGTGCCCCAGTCGACGCCGATCAGGACGGGCCGCGTCACCATCGCGCCGCGGCCTCGTCGTCGCTCGCGCGCGCGTCGACCCAGCGCTCGCCGTCGGGCGTACGCTCCTTCTTCCAGAACGGCGCGCGCGTCTTGAGGTAATCCATGACGAACTCGCACGCCGCGAACGCCTCGCCGCGATGCGCCGCGGCGACGGCGACGGCGACGATCACGTCGGTGGGCGCGAGCGGCCCGACGCGATGCGCGATCTCGACGCGCAGCACGGGCCAGCGCTGCGTCGCCTCGGCGGCGATGTCGGCAAGCGCCTGTTCGGTCATGCCGGGATAGTGCTCGAGCGTCATCGCGGCGACGGCGCTGCCGTCGTTGACGTCGCGCATCGTGCCGACGAACAGCGCGACCGCGCCCACCGCGCCATCGTGGGCGTGCGCACGTGCCAGCACCGCGGCAGCGTCGAGCGGCTCGGACGTGACGACCACCGCCATCGCGACGCGCTAGCCGCCGGTTACCGGCGGAAGGAGTGCGATTTCGCGCGCGCCGGCGAGCGGTGTATCGGCGGCCGCGAGCGCATGGTCGACGGCGACGCGCACGGCGCGGCCTGCCGCCAGCTCTCCGGACCAGGGTTCACCGCGCGCCGCCAGCCAGCGGACGACGTCGCCCGCGGTGCGCACGGACGGCGGCAGCACCGCCGTCTCCTCGCCGGTGCCGAACGCGTCGCGCAAGCGCGCGAGATACACGAGCCTGACGGCCGTCGCGGCGGGCTGCAGATCCTGCGTGGTGTCCATCGCGGTCACGATAACAGATCGCACCGCAGCACGCGGCGCGCGGACGCGCGCGGTCAGAAGCGGTACTGGACGCCGAGCCGAACCTGGTCCGACTCCGGGAACGGACCGCTGAACGACGTCGAGAAGCCGTAACGCGCGAAGCGCGCGTACTCGAGCTTGAGCCCGAGGGCGGAAGAAAAGTCGTAGCGCACGCCGACGCCATAGTTGACGCCGGATTGCACGTTGAGGCCGCCCGCGCCGGCGACGCCCACCGCGACCGGCGCCGGATCGTTCTGCAGGTAGCCGACGCGGCCGTACAGCGCGAACGAGTTGTACAACGGGTAGGTCGTGTACACGTCGAGGTTCCAGCTGCGCGGCGCGCTGAACGACAGCCCGGGCGTGGCGCCCAGCATGCCGGCGGGCGTGCCGTCGCCGAGCCGGAGCGCATAGCTCGTCGCCTCGCCGGCCGCAGCTTCGACGGCGACCCGGTTGCCGAAGCGGTACCCCGCGAACATCAGCGACTGCGTCGGCGCCGCCTCGCTGCCCGGCAGCGCGTAACGCGCCCACGCCGAAGGCACTTCGTAGAGGTTGAGGCCGGTGGCGGACGTGCCCGCGTTCGCGTCGCGCAGCATGACGCCGCCATAGAAGCCCGGGACCGTCGCGGGCTCGTCGGCCCATGCGGGTGCCGCGCCGCCGGCAATTGCCAGAACGCTTGAGATAGCCCACGCAAGTCGATGAATTTTCATGTTTACTTACCTGGGATGCCTGCAATGCGTCCGTTCAACCGGCATCCTGTAACTGAAGCTACCGTCGCCATTGCACAAAGTCAAACGGCCCCTTGTACGCTACGCGCGGATTGCACAATGAGTGTGGCAATGGCGCCATAGGCGTCGCGCCGATACTCCGGTAGCCGGCCGCCCGACAACGGCGCGCCGTCGTGCGCCAGTGCGATCACGTCCGGATCGGCGTGGAACAGCGGCGGCCGGTCTGCCTCGGGGCCGACGACTTCGAGCTTGGGGCAGGCGGAGCGCTTGAAACCCTCCACGAGGACGAGGTCGCACGGGGCGAGCCGTGCCAGAGCCGCCTCGAGGGTCAGTTCGGGTGCACCGCGCAGCTCGTGCATCAGCGCATAGCGCTGGCTCGACGTGACGAGCACTTCCAGCGCGCCTGCCGCCCGGTGACGATAGCTGTCCTTGCCGGGCTGGTCGACGTCGAACGCGTGATGCGCATGCTTGATCAGCGAGACGGTGAGGCCCCCGGCACGCAGCCGCGGGATCAGTGCCTCGATCAGCGTCGTCTTGCCACTGCCGGACCACCCGGCGAATCCGAATACCCGCATGCGACCACAACCCTTGCACCGTCGTTCACGACGAGCTGCATTGTAAGCGCCGAAGCGCGCCACCATCTGGCTGGCATCGTGGGCGCCGCGCGCATAAGCTGTCGCCAGGTCGATCGCCCGGAGGAATGCGGATGAGCAACGCCGTCGTGCTGCACCAGGATTCGCGTCCCGTCACCGGCGTCATCGAGCGCGTGCTGACGCGGATCCCAGCCCCGCGCGTCGGCCGTGGGTCGGCGCCGGTGGCCCCCCGCGCGCTGGTGCGCACGGCCGCGCGGCAGGCCGCGATGACGTCCGGCGCGCTGGCGCTGCCCCCGGGTCCGCTGGGGCTGCTGACGATCCTCCCCGACCTGCACCTCATCTGGAAAATCCAGCGCCAGATGGTCGCCGACCTGTTTGCACTCGAGGGCCGTAGCGTCGAGCTCACGCGGACGCACATGCTGTACTGCCTGTTCCGTCACGCCGCGAGCCACGTCGCCCGCGACGTGCTCGTGCGCAGCGGCCAGCGCGTGGTCGTCAAGCAGCTGTCGAGCAGCGCGATGAAGGCCGCCGCGTCGGCGGTGGGTGTCGAGCTGTCGGGCCGCGTGATCGGGCAGGCGGCGGGCCGCTGGGTGCCGCTGGTGGGGGCGGCCGCTGTCGCGTCGTACGCGTACTGGGACACGCACCAGGTGGCGCGCACGGCGCTGCGCCTGCTCGATGTCGCGCCGGCGCGCGCCGGCGCCGAAGCCGCGCGGGAATGACGCCCCGGGGCGCGCGATGTGCGGCCGCTACGACCTGCACAACCATCCCGGCGCGATCGCGCTGGCGATGGGGCTACCGTATCCGCAGGACCTGATCCCGCGCTACAACATCGCGCCGATGACCGACATCCCCGTCGTGCGGATCGCCGCCGACGGCGCGCGCGAGATGGTGATGATGCGCTGGGGCCTCGTGCCGCGCTGGGCCCAGGACCCGTCGATCGGCGCGCGGATGATCAACGCCCGCGGCGAGACCGTGGCCACCAGCAAGGCGTTCCGCATACCGTTCGCGCGCCATCGCTGCCTGATCCCTGCCGACGGTTTCTACGAGTGGCAGAAGCTCCCGGACGGTCGCAAGCAGCCGGTGCGCATCGCGATGCGCGACGGTCGCACGTTCGCGCTGGCCGGGCTCGCCGAGCGGTGGCTGTCACCGGACGGCGATGTGCTCGACAGCTGCACGATCGTCACGATCGACGCCAACGCGCTGCTCGCCCCCGTGCACGCGCGTATGCCTGTGATCGTGCCGCCGGATGCCTACGGCCGCTGGCTCGACGCCTCCGGTGACCCGCCGGTCGACCTGCTCGCGCCCTACCCGGAGGGAGCGATGACGCTGTACCCGGTGTCGACGCGCGTCAACGCCGTGCGCAACGACGACGCATCGCTGATCGCGCCCGTCGCGGCAGACCCGCGCACGGAGCCGCGGCCGCCGGCCGCGGCCGCCGCCGCCGACGATCCCGACTCGGGCCCCGTGCAAGCGGCGCTCTTCTAGCGGGAGTGCCGCCGGGCGATCGCCGTACAATCGGCGGCAACTTCCCTTGCGAGCCGCCGATGAATGCTCCCGCCACCCCCGATGCCGTCGCCGCGCCCCGCCTCACGTCGCTGAGCCACGGCGGAGGCTGCGGCTGCAAGATCGCGCCCGGCGTGCTGCACGAGCTGCTGGTCAAGGGCGGTGCGCCGCTGCCGCTCCCGCCCGCGCTGCTCGTCGGCACCGAGACCGCCGACGATGCGGCCGTCTACCGGATCAACGACACGCAGGCGATCGTCGCGACGACCGACTTCTTCATGCCGATCGTCGACGACCCGTTCGACTTCGGCGCCATCGCCGCCACGAACGCGATCTCCGACGTGTACGCGATGGGCGGCACGCCGCTGTTCGCGCTCGCGCTCGTCGGCATGCCGCTCGCGCAGCTGCCGGTGACGACGATCCGGCGCATCCTCGAAGGCGGCGAGGCCAAGTGCCGCGACGCGGGCATCCCGATCGCCGGCGGCCATTCGATCGATTCGGTGGAACCCATCTATGGCCTCGTCGCGATCGGCCTCGTCGATCCGCGCAAGCTGAAGCGCAATGTCGGCGCGCGCGCCGGCGACGTGCTGGTCCTCGGCAAGCCGCTCGGCGTCGGCATCTACAGCGCCGCGCTCAAGAAGGAGAAGCTCGGCCCGGAACTGTACGCCGCGATGCTGGCGAGCACGACGAAGCTCAACACGCCCGGCACCGCGCTGTCCGCGCTCGACGGCGTGCATGCGCTGACGGACGTCACCGGCTTCGGCCTCGCGGGCCACCTGCTCGAGATCTGCCGCGGCTCTGACGTGGGCGCCACGCTCGACTGGTCGCGCGTGCCGCTGCACCCGGACGTCGCGGCGCTGGCCGACGCGGGCTTCGTCACCGGCGCGTCGGCGCGCAACTGGACCGGCTACGGCACGGACGTCGATCTCGATTCCGCGCTGCCGGCGCACGCGCGGGCGCTGCTGACGGACCCGCAGACGTCGGGAGGCCTGCTCGTTGCCTGCGCTCCGGACAGCGTCGACGCGGTCCTGGCTGCGTTCCACCGCGACGGCTTCGAGCGCGCCGCCGTCATCGGCCACGTCACGCACGGCCCGGCGCGCGTTGCCGTCCGCGCCGCCTGAGCCCGGGTGGCGGGTCCGGCCCGCACGCCGCGCCGCCGGCGGATGGCGCGTGGCTGCAGCGGCGGTCGTGCTGGCCGCGTGCGTTTTCGGCGTTGACGCATACGCGGACGCGAGTGCCGTGAGTGGCGATGGAAAACTGGGGCTCTACCCCGCCACCGCGTTCACGGTCGCGCGCGGCGCCGACGCCGGCCTCGCGCCCGCCCCCGCGTTCTATTTCGCCGACGAGCTCGTCGCCGCGCGCGCTGCCGCGCCCGCTGCACCCGACTACGTGCCGGGGCTGCGCGCGTTCGCGGATGTGCGCCGCTGGGTGGCCGATGAAAACGCGCCGCGGAACGAGCCGCCCGCGCTGGTGTGGATCGCGTCGCCCACGCGCGTCACCGGCGCGCGGCTGGACGCCGATGCCTCGCATGTGCGTATCGGCGATCGCACGTATGCGTTGGCGCTGGCGCCGCGCAACCCGCTCAACCGCTCGTGGTTCGACGCGTCGTCGGCCGCGTGGCTGGCCCCGCACGCGCTGACGTTGCGAGGCGCGATCGACGGCGACCGCTTCGTCGCGCGCACGCTGTGGCCCGAGGAGTTCCGCCTGGTCGCCGACGCGCGTGTCGAGCCGCTGCCATCCGGCGACCCGGCACTCGCGCTGCGTGCACTGGTGCGGCGCGACGCGGACGGCGGCGCGCGCGAACCGTGGTTGCAGCGACGGCTGTGGCAACGCACGGAACCTGACGCCACGCCAGCGGGGGGCCCGCGCACCGTGCTGGTCGTCATGGTCAACGGCGCGCAAGGCGACGACGACGAGGCGTGGGGCGGCCACTTCGCGCTGGGCACCGGCACGCTGCCGGCGGACGGCCGCCTGTCCGACGTGCTGATCAACAACTTCTACTCGCTCGACATCGTCAGCGAAAAGGGCATCCTCGCCGCGCCGGTGCCGCTCGACCGCTACCTGGCCGACGTCAACAGCGGCCAGGCGTGGTACCGGCCGTCGCACCTGGTGGTCGCGACGCTCGCGGACCCGCGCGCCGCGTTCGCGATCCAGGGCGCGCTGAACCGCGTCATCGCGCAGTTCTGGCGACACCAGCTGACGTACGCGCACGCGACGATGAACTGCGCCGGCATCAGCGTGGACACGTTGCGTGCGCTGGGCTGGGCGATTCCCGCGCGGCCACCGTCCAGCACGGTGCTTGGCTGGCTCGCGGTGCCGTACACACTTGCCCGCTACGGCTCGCTCGGCAAGGCGCGCGACGCGTACGAATACCTGACCGAGGATCCGGTGCGGCTGATGCCGCAGGCGGCATTCGAGGCGATCGGCGCGGAGCTCGTGCGCCTCACAGCGGGCGCGGCACCGGCGGACGGCGCGCTGGCGCAAGCGCTTGCGCACGACGTCGTCGCGCTGGACTTCGTCCAGGTGCCGCAGTGGCCGTCATCCCGGGCGTTCGGCTCGTACGCGGTGGTCACGCCGTTCGAGTACGAGAAGAAGGTGCCGCCCAACCCCAGCGACCGGCAGATCGTGCCGGTGCCGCCGCGCCCGTTCCCCGACGCGCTGCGCACGCCGGACCTGGTGCCGCCACCGCGGCGTCCGTCCGACCTGCCGGTCGCGGTGTGGGGCGCGGCGCTGGCCGCGCTCGTCGCGCTGCTCGTCCGCTGGCTGTGGCGGCGCGCGACCTGACGTGCGTTAGGTCTTCGGGATGAAGCCCTTGGTGGCGAGCGCACCCACGATCTGCGTCGCGATATCGGGCGCGTCGACGGCCGCAGACTTCGGGTAGAACGTCAGCGTCTTGCCGAACCAGACTTCCTTGTTGCCGGTCAGGTCGTAGAGCTGGGCCTCGAAGTGCCCGAGCGCCGCCGCCTGGTTGCCCGGCGGCGGGTACCACGACGCCGCCTGGCCGGTCCAGCCCCAGTTGCCGACGCTCTTGTCCAGCTTCGTGTCGGGCTTGTCGCGCATCAGCCGCACGTACAGCACCGCTTCCGCGCCCTGCGCCTTCAGGTTGCGGATGATCGAGCCGCCGTCCACGCTCAGCACCTGCGCCGACAGGTTCGTCGCCGTGGGTGCCTTCACGCCGTGCGCCGCGAAGCGCGTGGCCAGCGCGTCCTCGAACACCTTGCGCTCTTCGGGCGTGCCGTCCATCGGGACGATCGCGACCACGCGATACATGCGCGTCGCCTCGCCTTCGCTGCCGACGAGGTGCGTGCTGGCCGTCAGGTTGCCGCACGCGGCGAGCACGGCGAGCGTGGCGGCCAGCGCGGCCGCGAGCAGCGTGCGCATCGTCATCCCTTCGCCGGGGGCACCAGCGCGTGCGCCGCGAGCGAATCCAGGATCAGCGTCGAGAATGCGGGCGCCTCCTGCGATGTCGAACCGGGGTCGAACGTCTGCGTCACGCCGGACCACACGAGCTGCTGGCCCGCGACCTTGTAGACCATCGTCTCGACCATCGCGATCTGGTACGTCGATACGTCGGGCACCGCCACCCAGCCGCCATACGGCCCCCACCAGCCGAAGCCGCCGACGCCGGCAGGCACCATCGTCGTCGACACCTGCGTGCGCGTCTCGACGCGGCGCAGGTGGACGAGCATCAGCGCCTCGGCGCCCGATTGCGTGACGGCCGCGTCCAGCTGCTGCTGGTTGGCGGCGCCGTCGGGCAGGAAGCGATAGCCCTGGACCGCAGCGACGCCGCGCGCGCGCAGCTTGGCCGTCATCGTGTCCTCGAGCGTGCGCACGGACACGGGCCCGCCGCCAGCCGCGACGACGATCCATTTCTGGAACGGGCCGCCGCTGAACGTGGGGTCGAACCACGAATCGGTCAGGCGGGTGGACGCGCAGGCGCCCAGCAATGCCGTGGCGATGAGGCACAGCGAGAGGCGCAGGCGGCGGGAATGGTTCGGGTGCATTCGTAATCTCCGGCGGATGCCGTGGTCAGCGGTTGTGGAATTCGGGCTTGCGCTTGGCGACGAACGCGCGCATGCCCTCCTTCTGGTCGTCGAGCGCGAATGTCGAGTGGAATTCGCGACGCTCGAACAGCAGCCCTTCCGTCAGCGAGCTCTCGTAGGCGCGATTGACGGCCTCCTTCACCTTCATGACGACGGGCAGCGAGAACGAGGCGATCTTCGCCGCCATCGCCATCACCTCGTCCATCAGCGTCGCGGCCGGCACGACGCGCGACACGAGGCCCGCGCGCTCGGCTTCTGCCGCGTCGATCATCCGGCCGGTCAGGCACCAGTCCATCGCCTTCGCCTTGCCGACGGCGCGCGGCAGCCGTTGCGTGCCGCCGAAGCCGGGCATCGTGCCGATCGTGATCTCCGGCTGGCCAAACTTCGCCGTATCGGCGGCGATGATCGTGTCGCAGGCCATCGCGAGCTCGCAGCCGCCGCCCAGCGCATAGCCGGCGACGGCGGCGATGACCGGCTTGCGGATCGCGCGGATCGCATCCCAGTTGCGCGAGATGTAGTTCTCGCCGAACACCTTGGCGTAATCCCATTCCGCCATCGCGCCTATGTCGGCGCCGGCCGCGAACGCCTTCTCGCTGCCGGTGATGACGATCACCGCGATGCCGGGATCGGCGTCGAAGCCCTGCAGCGCAGCGCCCAGCTCGTCGGCGAGCTGGTCGTTGAGCGCGTTGAGGTTCCTGGGCCGGTTGAGCGTAATGACGGCGACCTTGTCGCGCGTCTCGGTGAGGAGGGTTTCGTAGGTCATGGTGGTGGGCGCCATCAGCGCCGGGTTGGATCGAAGTGCTTCGGGAGGTCCTGCCAGCACCGGTAGTAGTCGGCCTGCAGCGTCGACGCGGACAGTGCCTGGGCCGTCGGATGCAGCACGGTGCGCGTCTCGAACATGAAGGCCATCGTATCGCGGAGGTAGTGGGCCACACGCGTGTCCGCGACCGACGCGCGCGCGAACGTGTCCGCGTCGGGGCCGTGGCCGCTCATGCAGTTGTGCAGGCTCGCGCCGCCCGGCACGAAGCCTTCGGCCTTCGCGTCGTAGGCGCCGGTGACGAGCCCCATGAACTCGGACGCGACGTTGCGGTGGAACCACGGCGGCCGGAACGTGTCCTGCGCGACGAGCACGCGGGGCGGGAAGATCACGAAGTCGATGTCGTCGACGCCCGGCGTGTCGCTGGTCGACTGCAGCACCAGGAAGATCGAAGGGTCCGGGTGGTCGTAGCTGATCGAGCCGATCGTGTTGAAGCGCGTGAGGTCGTACTTGTACGGCGCGTAGTTGCCATGCCACGCGACGACATCGAGCGGCGAATGGCCGATCCGCGCGGTCCACAGGCGGCCCTGGAACTTGGCGACGAGCTCGAAGTCGCCTTCCCGGTCCTCGTAGGCGGCCACGGGTGCCAGGAAATCGCGCGGGTTGGCGAGGCCGTTGCTGCCGATCGGCCCCAGGTCCGGCAGACGGAACAACGCGCCGAAGTTCTCGCACACGTAGCCGCGCGCGACCTCGGCTGCGAGGTCCACGCGGAAGCGCACGCCGCGCGGAATGACCGCGATCTCCTGCGGGCCGACGTCGAGCACGCCCATCTCGGTGGCGAGCGTCAGCGCGCCCTGCTCCGGCACGATCAGCAGCTCGCCGTCGGCATCGTAGAAGTAGCGTTGCATCGACTGGTTGCACGCATAGCGATGGATGCCCGCGCCCGTCATTGCGGCCGGCGAGCCGTTGCCCGCCATCGTGAACAGGCCGTCGACGAAGTCGGTGGGTGCCGTCGGCCATGCCAGCGGGTCCCAACGCAGCTGGTTGGGCGTCGTCGGCGTCTCGTCGAAGCGATTGTGGAAGCGCGGGAATTCGGCGAGCACGAACGGCTGGTGCACGGCGCCCGGACGGATCCGGTACAGCCAGGCGCGCCGGTTGGCGGCTCGCGGCGCCGTGAACGCGGTACCCGAGAGCTGCTCGGCATACAGCCCATAGGGGGCGCGTTGCGGCGAGTTGCGGCCGACCGGCAACGCACCGGGCAGCGCCTCGGTGGCGAAGCTGTTGCCAAATCCGCTCAGGTATTCGCGCATCGTCAGGACGCCGGGCCGGCGGCGAGCGCTGCCGAACGCGCCGCCGCGAGTGCCTCGTCGAGCACCGCCGCGTCGCCGACGTGGTTGGCAAGCAGCAGCACGAGGCTCGCGTTCAGCGCAGCGCTGCCCGCTGCATCGAGTCCGCGATGCGCGTCGATGAGTGCCGCATAGAACGCATCCGGTGCGGCGAGGTGGGGCGACGTGATCAGCGCGCTCATGCGTGTACGCCGGCCGCGTGCGCGCGCAGCAATGCCTGGAGGATCGCGTCGGGATCGACGGCGGGCCAGCGCGCGCAGATGTGCCGGTCGGGGCGCACAAGGTAGCACGTTCCCGGGGACGCACCGTACCGGCGCGCAACGACCGCGTCGTTGACGACGACGATGTCGCAGCCCGTGCCCGCACGCTCCACCGCGGGCGCGAGTCGCGCGGCGATGGCGGTGGCTGCGGCGTCGCCGTCCGCGGCGAACAGCAACAGCGCGAAGCGGGCGCCGAGCCGGTCGTGCAACGCGCCACCGCCGGGCAACACGACGTCCGGCGCCACGCTGCCTGGTGCGGGCGCATCGGCCGCGAACGAGGCGCCGGGCGCCGGCGTGTTCAGCGGCGAGTCGTCGAGCACCGCGGGCACCGACAGCCGTCCACTGTTGACGAGTGCCCGCGCGAACGGGTGATGGCGCGCCAGCGCGAGCACGGCGTCGCGATAGACGCGCGATACCGGCGACTTCGGCGTGATGAAGTCCGTCGAGCGTGTCGATTGCAGGATGTTCTCGTCGGCGGCCCGGACGCGCTCGACGTCATAGCTGTCGAGCAATGGCTCCGGCGCGTGGCCCTGCACGACGGCGGCGAGCTTCCAGCCCAGGTTGTCGGCGTCCTCGATGCCACTGTTGGCGCCGCGGGCGCCGAACGGCGAGACGACGTGCGCCGCGTCGCCGGCGAACAGCACGCGGCCGTGCCGGAAGCGGGCCATCCGGCGGCACGCGAACGTATAGACGCTGGCCCACACCAACGTATAGCGGACGTCCGCGCCCAGCATCGCGCGGACGCGGGCGGCGATCGCATCGGGCGCGCGCTCGCGCTCCGGGTCCGCGTCGTAACCGAGCTGGAAGTCGAGCCGCCACACGTTGTCGGCCTGCTTGTGCAGCAGCGCGGATTGGTGCCGGTGGAACGGCGGGTCGAACCAGAACCAGCGCTCCGCCGGAAACGGCTGTTCCATCCGGATGTCGGCGATCAGGAAGCGGTCGCGGAACACCTGCCCTTCACGTTCCAGGCCGAGCATGCCGCGGACGGGGCTGCGCGCGCCGTCACACGCGACGACCCACGGCGCCGCGAACGAGCGGGGGCCGTCAGGCGTGTGCACGTCGAGGTGCACGCCGTCGGCTCCGGGCGTGACGCCGGCGACCCGATGCCGCCAGCGCAGGTCGACGAGCGGCAACTCCGCCGCCCGCCGCTGCAACTCGCGCTCGACCTCGTACTGCTGCAGGTTCACGAACGCCGGCCACCGCTGGCTCGCATCGCCCGTCAGGTCGAACGCATAGACTTCGTGGTCGCCGAAGAACACGCGGCCCGTGTTCCACTGCACGCCGTGCGCCGCGATCGCCTCCGCGCAACCGAGCCGATGCAGGATGGCGAGCGTACGCCGCGACCAGCAGATCGCACGCGAACCCTCGGTGCTGTCGGGCGTCCCGTCGTCCAGCACCCGCACCGGCACGCCGCGCTGCGCGAGGTCGATCGCGAGCGCGAGCCCCACCGGCCCCGCGCCGACGACGACGACCGGCGTCACCCCTCGAGCGCCTGCCACATCGCCTTGTCGCGCTCGGCGGTCCAGATGCGCGGGTCGCGGTACTGGGTCGCCTCGTCGTAGGCGCGCGTCACGTCGAACGGCAGGCAGTGGTCGAAGATCACCCAGTGGCCGAAGCGCGGCTTCAGCGCGTCGTACGTCTCGCGATAGACGGTGCGCAGGTCCTTGCCCGCCGCCGCGCCCGCCTTCACCGAATCGAACATCGCGGCGATGAACGCGCGCGTCCCCGCGAGGCCCGCCTGCACGTCGGCGGGCGTCTTCAGCGATGCACCGCGGCCCGGCACCAGCTTCTCCGGATTCAGCGCGGCCACGGCGTCGAGCGTCGCCGGCCAGTCCGTCAGGTAGGCGTCGCCGGTGTAGGGCGTGGCCTCGTACTCGACGAGGTCGCCCGAGAACAGCACGCGCTCGTCGGGCAGCCAGACGACCGTGTCGCCTTTCGTGTGCCCGCGCCCGAGCTGCATGATCTCGACGCGCAGCTTGCCGAGCCACAGCGTCAGCCGGCGGTCGAACACGAGCGTCGGCCAGGTCAGGCCCGGCACCGACTCGACGGCGCGAAAGAGCCGCGGGAAGCGCTCGATCTCGCTTTGCATGTCCTGCGCGCCGCGTTCGACGATCAGGTCGTACGTGTCGCGGCTCGCGATCACGTGCTCGGGCGCGTAGCCCGATGCGCCCAGCACGCGCACCGCGTGGTAATGCGACAGCACCACGTAGCGGATGGGCTTGTCGGTGACCGTGCGGATATGCCGGATCACGTCCTGCGCCATGACCGGCGTCGCCTGCGTGTCGATCACCATCACGCAATCGTCGCCGACGACGATGCCGGTGTTGGGATCGCCTTCCGCCGTGTACGCGTAGGCGTGGTCGGACAGCTTGTCGAAGCTGACCTTCTTCTCGGCCAGATCGGCCTGCGAGGCAAAGTGACGCGGCTTGGCGGATTGCATGGCGATGTCCTCGGTGCGCCGCCGCAACCTGCGCGGGCGGGTTGGCTGCGATTCTAGCGGGCGCGAAGCTCGTGCGCGCTCATCGGGCCGATGCGCAGAACGCCACGCCGAGCGGGCCCAGCCCTTCCGGGACCCAGCCCCGGTCGAGCATCGTCTCGCGCGTGGCGGCGTCGGCCGTGAAGCGATGCGCGGGCGCAGCGCCCATCCCGTTGTTGTACAGGCGAAAGATCGGGACGTAGCCCGCACCGCACGTGCCGTCGGCCGCCGGCGCGTCGAGCGCGAATTCGTCGGCCGATTCGAGCAGCCAGTCGGGAAAATACTCCAGCGTTTGCTGGCACACGTCGCCCTGCAACGCATAGAAGTGCGAGCTCTTGGGCGCGAAGTGATCGTTGTAGAAGCGGCACACGCCGGTACTCCATTGGGGCTCGTGGCCGGGCGCGAACGCGCCGAACGACTGGCCGGTGGGCACCCATCCACTGCAGGGTACTTGTCCCGCATTGCACAGCGCGATCTCGACCGGGTCGGCCGTCATGAAGTAGTGATCCATGCCGGCGTGGTAGTACTCGACCACGGGCACGACGGGCGACGCGGCCGGCGGTGGCGCCGTCGTGCCGAGGGTCACGGGCGCGCCGAACGAATAGGCGTCGTAGACGACGAGGTTGCTGATCGGCCCCTGGTTGCCGAAGATCACCAGCGTCAGGTAGTAGTCACCGGGCGTGGCCGGCGGCGAATACGGAACCGCGACCGGACTCGTTGCGCTGTAGCCCGTGGCCGGGTCGTAGGCGACGAGCGACGTCGACGCCAGGAACACGTACCGGTAGCTGCTTACGAGCGGGCGCGTGTCGCCAGGGGGCGCCAGCGGCGCGGTGCTCGCCCACAACTGGACGACGATCCCACTCGGCACCGGCGCGCTGTTGCAGCCTGTCGTCACGTCGCAATCGCTGTGCACGTCGTTGGCGACGAGCGTGATCGTCGTGCCATCCGGCCCGGGGACCCACGTCGGCACGGCGGTGAACTTGACGGTTGCCGCCTGGCTCGTCGCGGCCAGCAGGAATGCCACCGCGAATGCGAGCGCCAACGACGCGCGGCGCGTTGCGACGGCACGCGATCCACGCGGCGAGTTGCGATCCATGGATGTCATCGATCGAGTCCCAGGGATTGCGCCTTGAGGCGGATCAGCCCCAGCAGCGCGTCGAGGTTGGGTGTCGGCACGCCGACACGGGCGCCGATTTCACGCGGTGCGGCGAGCAGCGCGTCGATCTCGAGCGGACGCCCGGCTTCGGTGTCCTGCAGCATCGACGTCTTCACAGCCCCGAGCTTGCGCGTGATCGCGTTGCGTGCTTCGCCGGTCTCGCGCACGGGACACCCGATGGCCTCGCCGATGGCGGCGGCCTCCGCCATCACGGCGAGGCAGTAGCGGTTGACCAGCGGGTCGTCCAGGATCCGGTCCATCGTCGCGCCCGTCAGCGCGGACACGGGGTTCATCGTCATGTTGCCCCACAGCTTGTACCAGATCGCCTGCTGGATCGCAGGCGCCACGTCCACGTCCAGGTCCGCTGCACGCAATGCATCGACGAGCGCCGCGAGCCGCGGCGTCGCGCGGCCGTCCGGCTCGCCAACGATGAAGCGCTGGCCGAGCGCGTGCCGCACGACGCCGGGCTCGCTCGTCGACGCGGCCAGGTGTACGACGCAGCCGATCACGCGCGCCAGCGGCATCGCGGCCAGCAGCGCGCCGTCGGGATCGACGGCCGCCAGCGTCGGCTGCGCCGCCAGGCGCGGCAGGCTGGCCGGGAACCACCAGGGCACGCCATTCATCGCGCTGACGATCGTCGTGCCAGGCCCCAGCAACGGCGCGATCGTGCGCGCAACCGAAGGCAGCGCCGGCCCCTTCACGGCGACGATCACCACGTCGACGACACCCGCGCGCACCGGGTCGTCATAGATCTCCGCGGGCGCCTGCATCCGCGCACCGCCGGTGTCCATCCGCCACCCATGCGTGCGCAACGCTGCAGCCGTCGCCCCCCGCGCGATCGCAATGACGTCGGCCCCGCTGTGCGCGAGCCGCGTGCCCAGGAAGCCGCCGATGGCGCCTGTACCGACGATCGCGATGCGCATCAGGGGGTCGTCGCCTTGCCGGTCGCCATCAGCGTCGTCAACCGCTGGAACTGCGCACCGAGCATCCCGTCGACCGCGGGCGCGATCTTGTCGAGCGCGCTGCCGCTTGCCCCATTGACACGGTAGGTCATCGTCACCGCGGTGCCCGCGCCATCCGGCTTCAGCGTGAACGACAGGATGCCGGTGACCGCCATCGCCTGCAGGGGGCCGAGCGCAGCTTCGATCCGGAACAGCTCGTCGTGCC
>JAFEDG010000020.1 GCA_018241745.1 Pseudomonadota bacterium | reverse complement strand
TCGCCTCGCCGACGACGACGAGCGGCAGGTGGCTCGCGCAGTCGTCGAGCAGTTCGCGCAGCCGGCGCCGGGCCGGTGCCTCGTCGTCGACGACCATCACGCGCAACGGCGCATCAGCCACGCGTCGCTCCCAATGCCAAGCGCGGGACACGTCCCGCGTCGCCACTGCGCGCCCGCGCGGACTTCGCGTCCGGCCGCTCGGCGGGTTGCGGCGGCGCCAGCGTGCGGTAAGGCAGGCGGATGTGCACCTCGTAGGCGTCGGCCAGCACGCGCGACTCCAGGCTCGCTTCGGCGTCGAAATGCAGCGCAAGGCGCTCGCGGATGTTGGCGAGCGCCATCTTGTTGCCTTTCGCATGCCGCGGGCTGCCGGCGTGGAACGGATTGCGCAGGATCGCGTGCACCTCGGCGCGCGACAGGAAGATGTTGATCGACACGGTCCCGGGTCGGCTCGACGGCTCGATGCCGTGATAGACCGCGTTCTCGAGCAGCGGCTGCAGCATCAGCGGCGGCGCCAGCGCGTCGCGCGGCATGCTCTTCACGTTCCATTCGACCTGCAGGCGGTCGCCGAGCCGCAGCTTCTCCAGGTCCAGGTACTGCCGGCACAACTCGACCTCGTCGGCCAGCGGCGCGAGCTCGCGGTTGTCGCGCATCAGCACGCGAAACAGGTCGGACATGTCGAGCAGCGCTTCCTCGGCGCGCGCCGGGTCAGACCGCACCAGCGACAGCACGCCGTTGATGCTGTTGAACAGGAAATGGGGGCGGATCCGCGCCTGCAGCGCCTGCAGCCGCGCTTCGGTGATCGCCGGCGACAGCGCGCGGGCCCGCAGGTGGAAATAGCCGAGCAGCAGCGCCGTGGCCACCAGCGTGAAGAACACGTGCCGGCCAACGACGTCCGGCGCGCGTTCGAACACGACGGCACCGACGGTGAACTGCACGGCGAGCGCGACGGCGACGCCCAGTGCGAAGACCGCGGCCAGCGCCCATTCGCGCGGGAGCCGGTCGAGCTGCGGCGCTAGCGCCCACAGCAACGCGAGCTCGAGCAGCAGGTGGGGCTCGACGAGCGTCGATACGGCGGTCCACCGTTCGACGAACTCGCGCAGCTCGGGCGCATGGGCGAACACGATCAGCGCGGCGGCGCCGTTGACGGCGAGCAACACGCGCAGCACCGTGCCGAGGTTGCGCCAGTCGGGCAGCGCGGGTACCGCAGGCCGTTGTTTTATAATCGTTCCCATCACCGGGGATTATGCAAGCTTCGTGCCTGTTTGGGCGCGTTCGCCACGCCGACGATGACTCCGCCCGCCTCTATCCCACCCGGAAACACCCCATCCACATGGTCCGGCCGCTTCGGCGAGCCGATGAGCGAGCGCATGCAGCGCTTCAACGCGTCGATCGGTTTCGACCGCCGGCTGGCGGCCGTCGACATCCAGGGCTCGCTCGCGCACGCGCGGATGCTGGGCGCCGTCGGCGTGCTGGCGGCGGCTGACGTGGTGGCGATCGAACGCGGCATGGCGACCATCCGCGACGAGATCGCGGCGGGCACGTTTGCCTTCGACGTGGCGCTCGAGGACGTCCACTTCGCGATCGAGAAGCGCCTGACCGCGCTGATCGGCGACGCCGGCAAGCGGCTGCACACGGCGCGCTCGCGCAACGACCAGGTCGCCACCGACACGCGGCTGTGGCTGCGTGGCGCCATCGACGACCTGGACGCGCGCCTCACCGCGCTGCGGCGCGCGTTCGCGACCCAGGCGCTCGCGCACGCGGACGTGATCATGCCCGGCTACACGCACCTGCAAGTGGCGCAGCCCGTCACGTTCGGACACCATCTGCTCGCGTACGAGGCGATGTTCGCGCGTGACGCTGCGCGGCTCGCGGACTGCCGCAAGCGCGTCAACGTGATGCCACTCGGCGCCGCGGCGCTTGCGGGCACGACGTTTCCGATCGACCGCGAGCGCGTCGCGCGCGAACTCGGCTTCGACGCCGTCGCCGGCAACTCGCTCGACGCGGTGTCCGATCGCGACTTCGCGCTCGAGTTCGTCTCGGTGGCCTCGCTGGCGATGGTGCACCTGTCGCGCTTCGCCGAGGAGTTGATCCTGTGGTCGACGTCGCGGTTCGCGTTCGTGACGATCGCCGACCGGTTCTGCACCGGCAGCTCGATCATGCCGCAGAAGAAGAACCCGGACGTCGCGGAGCTGGTGCGCGGCAAGGCGGCGCGCGTCGCCGGCCACGTCACCGCGCTGACCGTGCTGATGAAGGGCCAGCCGCTTGCGTACAACAAGGACAACCAGGAAGACAAGGAACCGCTGTTCGACACGGTCGACACGCTCGACGATTGCCTCGCGATCGTCGCCGACCTCGTCGGCACCGGCCTCGCGCCCAATCCGGACGCGATGCGCAACGCCGCGCGCGAAGGCTACGCGACCGCGACGGACCTCGCCGACTACCTGGTGCGTCGCGGGGTGCCGTTTCGCGACGCGCACGAGGTGGTCGCGCGCGCGGTGCGCGCCGCCGAGGCGCGCGGCGTCGACCTCGCCGAGCTGTCGCTCGCCGAGCTGCAGGCCTTCGCGCCGGTGATCGGCGACGATGTGCACGCGGTGCTGACGCTCGCAGGCTCGGTCGCCGCGCGCGACGGGGTCGGCGGCACGGCACCGGCCCGCGTGCGCGCGGCGGCGCAGGCTGCACTCGCGGCCCTGGCGGCCGACCCGCGCCGCCAGCCCTGACGCCGCTGGCGCGCGGCCCCTTTCGAACCACTGAGGAACCCACGATGGCCACGATCCCGCCCCGCGACGTTGCATTCCTCGGCCTCGGCGTCATGGGCTATCCGATGGCGGGCCACCTCGCCCGCGCGGGCCATCACGTCACCGTCTACAACCGATCGGCCGCCAAGGCCGCGCGCTGGGCCGCGGCCTACGGTGGCCGCGCGGCCGAGACGCCGGCGGCGGCTGCCCGCGGCGCCGAGCTCGTGATGATGTGCGTCGGCAACGACGCCGACGTGCGCGCGGTGGCGGCGGGCGCGGATGGCGCGCTCGGGGCGATGGCGAACGGCGCGACGCTCGTCGATCACACGACGGCCTCCGCCGACGTCGCGCGCGAGATGCACGCGGCGGCGGCGGCGCGCGGCGTCGCGTTCCTGGACGCGCCGGTCTCGGGCGGCCAGGCCGGCGCGGAGAACGGCAAGCTGACGATCATGGTCGGCGGCGACGCGCAGGCGTTTGCGGCCGCGGAGCCCGTGCTCGCGACGTACGCGCGCGCGGTGACGCTGATGGGCGGTCCCGGCGCCGGCCAGCTGACGAAGATGGTGAACCAGGTCTGCATCGCAGGCCTCGTGCAGGCGCTGGCGGAAGGCATCAACTTCGCGCAGCGCGCCGGGCTCGACGCCGAGCGCGTGCTGGACGTCATCAGCAAGGGTGCCGCGCAGTCGTGGCAGATGGAGAACCGCGGCAAGACGATGGTCGCCGACAAGTTCGACTTCGGGTTCGCCGTCGACTGGATGCGCAAGGACCTGGGCATCGCGCTCGACGAAGGACGCCGCAACGGCGCCGCGTTGCCGGTGGCCGCGCTGGTGGACCAGCTGTACAACCGCGTGCAGGCGCGCGGTGGCGGCCGCTGGGACACGTCGAGCCTGATCCGGCTGCTGCGGGACGCGGGCTAGGATCGCGCGGGGTGGACCGCGCACGGCGGGCGCTGCTGCGGGGTGTCGTGGCGGCGTCGTGCACGCCGCTGGCCGTGCGTCCCGCGGCCGCAGCCCCGTCGCCGCCCGTCGTGCTGGCCCGTGGCTGGTTGCGCCCGGTCGTCGCAGGGACGCCGGCGGCGGACGCCTATGTCGACGTGCTCGCGGCCAAGGCCATCACGCTCGTCGGCTTCACGACGCCGTGGGCCGACGACGTGGCGATGCTTGCCGGGACGCGCGACCACGGCGAATGGCGCGCATTCCCGCCCGCGAAGCCCTTTCGCGTCGACGCGCACGGCGAGCTTCGCTTTGCGCTCTACGGCAACGTGCTGCGGCTCATCCACGTGCGCCGCGACGCGCTGGTCGACACGACCGTAGACGTCGTGCTTGCGTGGCGCGACGCGCACGGGGTCGTGCAACGGACCGCGGGCGTACTGCGCGTCCGCGGGCTCTTCAACCCACCGCCGCTGATCCGCTAGCCTCGTCGACGACGACCACCCGTGCCTCGATCGCCGCGGTCTTCGCAAGCATGATCGTCGCCGAGCAGTATTTCTCCTTCGACAGTGCCACCGCGCGCTCGACCTGGCGCCGGTCCAGCCCACGCCCCGTGACCGTGTACGTGAGCACGATGCGCGTGAACACACGCGGCTCGGCGTCCGCGCGCTCCGCTTCGGCGTCGACGACGCAGTCGACGACCGGCTGGCGCGCCTTCTTGAGGATCAGTACGACGTCGAACGCCGTGCAGGCCGCCGCACCCATCAGCACGAGTTCCATCGGGCGCGGCCCGAGGTTGCGGCCGCCGTGTTCGGGGGCACCGTCGATGACGAGCGCGTGCCCGCTGCCGGTCTCGCCGATGAAACTCATGCCTTCGGACCACTTGATTCGCGTTTTCATCGATCGTTAGTTAGTTTGCACTCACATTTTATCCGGCGATCGCCTTCCCTGTCGCCGTGCCTCCGCAGTTTCATGACATTTGCATTGTGCACTGCAATATGGGACGATCGGGTTGCCTGCGGCGCCGGGCCCCCAAGTCCCTCCCGCAGTCGCATTCCTCCATTCTCCTCCTATGGACGGAATCCTCGACGGCGCGGCCCATGCCGCGCCATTTTTTTTGCCGGTCGCCCTCGGCCGCGCAAGCCACGGTTTGACCGTCCGCCGGCGCGCGGTCTATAATCGTGGACTTTGCTTCGCGCAGCCGGACTGGGCATCCAGGCAGTCCTTCGGTCGCGCCGGGGCCCGGAAACCCAAGCAGGATCAGAACGCCATGAAGACCTATTCAGCCAAGGCGCAGGACGTCGTCCGCGACTGGTATCACGTCGACGCGACGGACAAGGTGCTGGGACGCCTCGCGTCGCAGATCGCGCTGCGCCTGCGCGGCAAGCACAAGGCCATCTACACGCCGCACGTCGACACCGGCGACTTCATCGTCGTCACCAACGTCGAGAAGCTGCGCGTCACCGGCAACAAGGCCGATGACAAGCTGTACCACCGCCACTCGGGCTACCCGGGCGGCGTGTATACGCAGACGTTCGCCGAGATGCAGAAGAAGCACCCCGGCCGCGCGCTCGAGAAGGCCGTCAAGGGCATGCTGCCCAAGGGTCCGCTCGGCTACGCGATGATCAAGAAGCTCAAGACCTACGCCGGCGAGAGCCATCCGCACACGGCGCAACAACCCAAGAAGCTGGACATCTGATCCCATGATCGGCAACTACTACTACGGCACGGGCCGCCGCAAGACGTCGGTGGCGCGCGTGTTCCTGAAGGCAGGTTCGGGCAAGTTCATCGTCAACGACAAGCCGGTCGACGAGTTCTTCTCGCGCGACACGGGCCGCATGGTCGTGCGCCAGCCGCTCGCGCTGACCAACCACGCGACGACGTTCGACATCATGGTCAACGTGACCGGCGGTGGCGAGTCGGGCCAGGCCGGCGCGGTGCGCCACGGCATCACGCGCGCGCTGATCGACTACGACGCGCAGCTGAAGCCCACGCTGTCGAAGGCGGGCCTCGTCACGCGCGACGCGCGCGAAGTCGAGCGCAAGAAGGTCGGCCTGCACAAGGCGCGACGTCGCAAGCAGTTCTCGAAGCGCTGACGACCTTGGGCGACGCGCGCGTCGCCCCGCACGCAAGGAGGGCCGCCGGCAACCGGGCGGCCCTTTTGTTTTGTTGCACGAGGTCAGCCAGGTTCGCGAACGCGGCGGACGCCGTTACAATGGCCATGACAGGAGCATAAATGGTGCAGAAGCTCAAGATCGGGATCGTCGGCGGCACCGGCTACACGGGCGTCGAGCTGCTGCGGATCCTCGCGCAGCATCCGCATGCCGAGCTGGCCGCGATCACGTCGCGCAAGGAAGCGGGCATGCCGGTCGCGCAGATGTTCCCGTCGCTGCGCCGCGTCTGCGACCTCGCGTTCACCGAGCCGGACAAGTCCGACCTCAAGGGGTGCGACGTCGTGTTCTTCGCTACGCCGCACGGCGTCGCGATGGCGCAGGCCCGCGAGCTCGTCGACGCGGGCACGAAGATCGTCGATCTCGCCGCCGACTTCCGCCTGCAGGACCCGGCCGAGTTCGAGCGCTGGTACAAGATGCCCCACGCATGCCCGGACCTGCTCGCCGAGGCGGTCTACGGCCTGCCGGAAATGAACCGCGACGCGATCCGCGGCGCGCGGATCGTCGGCAATCCGGGCTGCTATCCGACGACGATGCAGCTCGGCTTCCTGCCGCTCGTCGAGGCCGGCGTCGTCGACACGACGCTGCTCGTGGCCGATTGCAAGTCCGGCGTCTCGGGCGCCGGCCGCAAGGCCGAGATCAGCACGCTGTTCGCGGAAGCTTCCGACAACTTCGCCGCGTACGGCCTGCCGGGCCATCGGCACCATCCGGAGGTGACGCAGGGCCTCGCGCGCGCCGCCACGGGTCCGCTGAACCTCGTGTTCACGCCGCACCTGACGCCGATGATCCGGGGCATCTTCTCGACGCTGTACGCGTCGCGCGTCCGCGACGTCGACGTCCAGGCGCTGTTCGAGTCGCGCTATGCCGGCGAACCCTTCGTCGACGTGATGCCGGCCGGGTCCGCGCCGGACACGCGCTCGGTACGCGCGTCGAACATGCTGCGGATCGCGGTCGCCAACCCGAAGGACAGCCGGCTCGTGCGTGTCCTCGTGGTGATGGACAACCTCGTCAAGGGCGCGGCCGGCCAGGCCGTGCAGAACATGAACCTGATGTGCGGCCTGCCCGAGACTGCCGGGCTGACGGCCGTACCCGTGCTGCCCTAGACGGCCAGCCTCGCGACGTTGCCGCCCCACGCGTTCTGGCGCCGGTTGCGCCATCCGTTCTCGATCAGCGCGCCGCGGATGGCGGTGCGCAACGAGCTCGCGTGGCCGGTGCGCATCGGCCTCGTCGTCGCGCTGCTCGTGATCATCGGCGGCATGTGGTGGTGGGGCTTCGACTTCGGGCAGATCTTCGGGCGTGTCCACCGCAGCCAGATGCAGGAGCGCGTCGATACGCTGGAGGCCGACAATGCGCGGCTCGCCGGCGAGAACCGGGAGCTGCACCGGCGCGCGATGGAGCTCGAGAGCGACGCGGCCATCGGGCGCGGCACGCAGAGCACGCTGACGCGCCAGGTCCAGGACCTGTCCGCCGAGAACGCGCAGATCAAGGAGGAGCTCGCGTTCCTGCAGAAGCTCGTCTCGGATTCGACCAAGGAGGCGGGGCTGTCGATCCAGCGCCTCACGGTGGTGCGCGAGGCCGACAACGCCTGGCATTACGCGGTGCTGGTCGTCCGCGGCGGCAACCCGAAGGACGACTTCGCGGGCCACCTGGTCCTGACGGTCGCGACGACCGTCGCCGGCGACGGGACGCCGCGCTCCGAGACGCTGACCATCCCCCCGCCGGACGGCGCGTCGCCCCTCAAGCTGCGGTTCAAGTATTATCAGCGCGTGGAAGGCATGCTCGACGTGCCTCCGGGTGCGCGGGTGACCAGCGTCACGGCGCGGGCCTTCGAGGATGGCGCGGCCGTCGCGCGCGCCACCCGGACATTGACGAACCCCTGACGAGGCCACATGTTCAAGGGCAAGAAGCAAACGGCGCCGCAGAAGCGGCTCGACAGCCTGATCGGGGCCGGCACCGTGGTGCACGGCGACATCCTGTTCACCGGCGGCATGCGCATCGACGGCACCGTGCAGGGCAACGTGACCACGGCGGACGGCAAGCCAGGTACGTTGGTCCTGTCGGAACAGGCGCGCATCGACGGCGAGGTCAACGTGTCGCACGTCGTGCTGAACGGCACGGTCAACGGCCCGGTCGAAGCCCAGGAATACCTGGAGTTGCAGCCCAAGGCCCGTGTCGTGGGCGACATCACGTACCGGACGCTGGAGATGCACATCGGCGCCGTCGTCGAAGGCCGCCTGGCGCATGCGGGCCAGGAGTCGGCGTCAGTGGTCGAGTTGAAGCGGGTCGGCGCCGAATGACGGCGCGCACCGCATGAAAGGAGTCACACGATGAATGCCATGAACGAGATGCCGGTCCCGCTGACGTTCACCGACAGCGCCGCAGCCAAGGTCAGGTCGCTGATCGAGGAGGAAGGCAACCCCGACCTGAAGCTCCGCGTGTTCGTCACCGGCGGCGGCTGCTCGGGCTTCCAGTACGGATTCACGTTCGACGAAGTGGTCAACGAGGACGACACGGCGATGGACAAGAACGGCGTCACGCTGCTGATCGACCCGATGAGCTACCAGTACCTGGTCGGCGCCGAGATCGACTACACGGAAGGCCTCGAGGGCGCGCAGTTCGTCATCAAGAACCCCAACGCCACGACCACGTGCGGTTGCGGGTCCAGCTTCTCCGTCTGACGGCGCCCGCTCATCCGCGTCAGCGCGGATAGATCGCGCCCAGTACCCGGGGCCCATGCGCCCCGGTCACCGCCGGCATGTTGCCCGGCGCCCCGTCGACCGCCGCCTTCGCGAGCCACGCGAATGCCAGCGCCTCGACATGCTCCACCGCCACGCCTTCGACGTCCGTCGTCGCCACCGGCACCGGCGCGAGCTCGCGCGCGAGCGCCGCGATGACGGCGCGGTTGTGAGCGCCGCCGCCTGCGACGAGCACGTCGGCCACCGGCCGGCCGCTCGCGCGGATCGCATCGGCGATCGTGCGCGCGGTCAGCGCGATCAACGTCGCCTGGACGTCGCGCGGCGTCACGCGGCGAAAGCCGCTCGCGAGCCCGGCGCCTTCGGCACCGAGAGGATCGACGGCCACGCGCGCCGCGGCGAGTGCATGCTCGAGCCACGCTGCGTTGAACAGGTCGCGGCCCGTGCTCTTGGGCGGCGCCACGGAGAAATAGCGCTCGCTCGCGAACTGCGCGAGCAACGCGTCGTCGACGCGCCCGCCACTTCCCCACTGCCCCGCCTCGTCATAGCGGCCGCCGCGATGGCGCGAGTGCCACAGGTCCAGCAGCACGTTGCCGGGACCGGTGTCGTAGCCGCGCGTGCGCCCTTCCGGCGTCAGCTCCGTGATGTTGGCGATACCCCCCAGGTTGACGACGACGCGGTGTCGGCCCGCACGGCTGAACAGCGCATGGTGGAACGCGGGGACGAGCGGCGCGCCGTGGCCGCCGGCGGCGACGTCGCGCCGGCGGAAATCGGCGACGACCGTCACGCCGGTGCGCTCGACGACGCGCGCGGGGTCGTTGATCTGCACGGTCCAGCCGTCACCGGGGCGGTGGCGGATCGTCTGCCCGTGCACGCCGGCAGCGACGAGGTCGGCGGGCACCATATTCGCGTCCGCGCAGGCCGCAAGGATCGCGTCGGCATAGAGGTCCGCGAGCGCCAGCGACGCACGCGCGACGCGCGCCACCTCGTCCTGGCCCGGCGCCTGCAGCGCCTGCAGCTCGTCGTGCAACGCGGGCGGGAAGTCGAGGTGCGCGGCGCCCAGCGTTGCGCACACGCGGCCGTGGCCCGGCGCGAAATCGGCGACCACGGCGTCGACGCCGTCGAGGCTCGTGCCGGACATGACGCCGGCGTAACGGGATGCGGAGCGGAGTTGCATGGCGTGGACCGCGCGCTGCGGCGCGGGGCCGTGACGCGATCGGCTAGAATTCGCGGCGTTGCGACGATTCTAGCAAACGGGATTTCGTATGGGCCGCGTGGACGTTGCCGAACAGCTTGCGATCGTCAAGCGCGGCGCTGATGAAGTGCTGGTGGAGGCCGAGCTCGCGCAGAAGCTCGCGCGCGGCGTACCGCTGCGCATCAAGCTGGGCCTCGACCCGACGGCGCCCGACATCCACCTCGGGCACACCGTCGTGCTGAACAAGATGCGCCAGATGCAGGACCTGGGGCACCACGTCATCTTCCTGATCGGCGACTTCACGACGATGATCGGCGATCCGTCGGGCCGCAACGCGACGCGGCCGGCGCTGACGCGCGAGGAAATCGTCGCCAACGCGAAGACCTACCACGCGCAGGCTTCGAAGGTGCTGGACCCGGCGCGCACCGAGATCCGCTACAACTCGGAATGGTCGGAGCCCCTTGGCGCCGCCGGCATGATCAAGCTGGCCGCGCAGCACACGGTGGCACGGATGCTCGAACGCGACGACTTCCACAAGCGCTTCACGTCCAACCAGCCGATCGCCATTCACGAGTTCCTGTACCCGCTGATGCAGGGCTACGACTCCGTCGCGCTCAAGTCGGACATCGAGCTGGGCGGGACGGACCAGAAGTTCAACCTGCTCGTGGGCCGCGAGCTGCAGAAGCACGCGGGCCAGGAGCCGCAGTGCATCGTCACGATGCCGCTGCTCGAGGGACTCGACGGCGTCGAGAAGATGTCGAAGTCCAAGCAGAACTACATCGGCATCGACGAGCCCGCCGAGGAGATGTTCGGCAAGGTGATGTCGATCTCGGACACGCTGATGTGGCGCTACTACGAGCTGCTGTCGGCCCGTTCGCTCGGCGAGATCGCTGCGCTCAAGCGCGAGTGCGACGACGGCCGCAACCCGCGCGACGCGAAGGTGCTGCTCGCGAAGGAGATCGTCGCGCGCTTCCACACGCCGGCCGCCGCCGACGCCGCGGAAGCGGCGTTCGTCGCGCGCTTCCGCCAGGGCGCGACGCCCGAGAACATGCCGGAAGTCACGCTCGAAACCGCGGGTGCCGGGCTCGCGATCGCGCAGCTCGCCAAGCAGGCGGGCCTCGTCGCGTCGACGTCGGAGGCGCTGCGCCTGATCGATGGCCATGGGCTCAAGGTGGACGGCGACACGGTCGCCGACAAGGCGCTCGCGATCGGCGCAGGCCGCACGGTGATCGTGCAGGCCGGCAAGCGCAAGTTTGCGCGCGTGACGGTGCGCTGAGCGCAACGGGCCGCCCCGGCCCGCCGTTCAGTGGACGGTGGCGGTGGAGAAGAAGCGCAGTTCGCGCCCGGTCGCCAGGCGGTACTGGCCTTCGCCGGTCTGCTCGGCGCCGTCGAAATCGGCCCGCGTGAACGCGAACTCCATGTCGCCGTGCGTCGCTTCGAGCACGACGTCGTCGGGCTCCGTGTATTCGTCGGGCACGCGCGTGTACGCGGCCTCGCAGATGAGGCCGTCGATCAGGACGAATGCCGCGTCGTGGATCGAGTGGGCTGGATTCATGGTCTTCGTGGTCTCGCGTAGGGCCGGGATGGCGGTGCCAATCCCACGCTGGACTACGTGCGGCCAACGAGGCCCGGATTCAAGGGTGCCGGCGCCCAGCCGGCCGCCGCGCGACGCGCGTCAGGCGACGAGCGCGCGGATGAAGTTGGGCAGCGCGAGCGCGGCCCGGTGCATGTCGCCGTTGTAGTACGCCAGGTTGCCGATGCCGCGGCGCGTGAGGCGCCGGTCCACTTCCATCGACGTGAGCTGGCGCGGGTCGAGCGTCGTCGAGCACATCGCCATCATCCACAGCCCGCCGTAGAGCGGCACCGACGTGAGGTAGGGCGTCACCACCGGGAACGCGGTGCGCAGCGCGGCGAGCGAGTCGCGGATCCGCTGTGGATGCGCAACGGGGCTCGCGATGTGCAGCGTCATCGCGCCCACGGGCGACAGCCGCGCGGCGCACGCGGCGTAGAACTCCGGCGTGTACAGCGCAGTGGACGGGCCGCCGGCGTCGGTGAGATCCAGGACGATCAGGTCGTACTGCTCGCGCGACGCGCGGACGAATTCGAAGCCGTCGCCGATCTTCAGCGTGAGCCGCGGGTCGTCGAGCGCGCCGCGATGCACGCTCGCGAGGTACTTGCGCGCGACGTCGACGACGGCGAGGTCGATCTCCGCCAGCGTGACGGACTTGAGCGACGGGTACTTGAGCAGCTCCTCGGCGGAGCCGCCGTCGCCGCCGCCGACGATCAGCGCGCGCTCGGGCGACGGATGCGTGATCGCCGCCGGGTGGACGAGGTTCTCGTGATAGAAGAACTCGTCCTTCTCGGACGTCATGAAGTGGCCGTCGAGCCGGAACAGCTTGCCGAACTCGCTGTCGTGGACCTCGACCGCCTGGTACGGCGAGCGGAACTTCTCGAACGCGCGGCGCGAGCGGATGAAGAACCCCCACTCGTCGGTGAGGCGCTCCGTCATCAGGCCGGGCGCGACGTCGCCTTCCGGCGACGCGTCAGCCATCGCGGCCGCCGCGGCGTATCGCCTGGAAGCGCGCGTGCTCCGGCTGGAAGCGCGCCTCGAGTGCCTGGAACAGCGCCTCCGCCTTCTTCGTGTTGTCCGTCGTGTAGTTGCAGACGTAGACGTCGATGGTCACCGAGCCGATCTCGGGCCACGTATGGATCGCGAGGTGCGACTCCGCGAGGATCACGGCACCGGTGACCCCCTGCGGCTCGAACTGGTGGAAGCGATCGCCGACGATCGTGAGGCCGGCGGACTCGACGGCCTTGACGCACAGCGTGCGCAGCGGTTCGGCGCGCAGCATCTCGGGCATGTCCTCCGGACAGCCATACCATTCGCCCAAGAGATGAATCCCTTCCATCGCGTATCGAGTCCCCTTGCGGGACGATCGGCGCTTCTGGCGCCCGTCGCCCATTCGTTGGTTTTTCCCGGTTTACCGGGCGCGCACGGCGCAGGCGATGGTTTTCGACTGCACTAAATGCGTGATTATTGCACGATGACGCGCAATTCGCCATAATTTCGGGTTCTTCCCGCCCACGCTCCACTCTCCCGGGCACCTGCTCTCCCGCAAATCTTCATGGCCACCGACACCGTCTCGAAACCCGCCAGCGATGCACGCCTGGCCAACGCCATCCGTGCGTTGGCGATGGACGCCGTGGAAGCGGCAAAATCCGGTCATCCGGGCATGCCGATGGGCATGGCCGAGATCGCGCTTGCGCTGTGGCGCGGCCACTACCGCCACGATCCCGCGCATCCCGGCTGGCACGATCGCGATCGCTTCGTGCTGTCCAACGGCCACGGCTCGATGCTGCAGTACGCGCTGCTGCACCTCACCGGCTACGCGCTGTCGATGGACGAGCTGAAGCGCTTCCGCCAGTTGCATTCGCAGACCCCGGGCCATCCGGAGGTGCACGTGACGCCCGGCGTCGAGACGACGACGGGCCCGCTGGGCCAGGGCTTCGCCAACGCCGTCGGCATGGCGCTGGCCGAGCGGCTGATGGCACAGACGTTCAACCGGCCCGGCCACGCGATCGTCGATCACCACACGTACGTGTTCGTCGGCGATGGCTGCCTTATGGAGGGCATCTCGCACGAGGCCGCGTCGCTCGCAGGCACGCTGGGCCTGGGCAAGCTCGTCGCACTGTACGACGACAACGGCATCTCGATCGACGGCCCCGTGAAGGGCTGGTTCACCGACGACACGCCGCTGCGCTTCGAGGCGTATGGCTGGCACGTCATCCCGGGCGTCGACGGCCACGACGTGAAGGCCGTCGACGCAGCCCTGCAGGCCGCGCGCGCGATCACGGACCGGCCGTCCCTCATCTGCTGCCGCACGACGATCGGCAAGGGTTCGCCGGGCAAGGCGGGCAGCGCGGACTCGCACGGCGCCGCGCTCGGCGCCAAGGAAGTGGACGCCACGCGCGCCGCGCTCGGCTGGGAACTGCCCCCCTTCACGATCACCGACGACATCTACGCGGGCTGGGACGCGCGCGCCGCCGGCGCCACGCGCTACGCGGACTGGGAAGCCCGCTTCGCCGCGTACAAGGCCGCGCATCCGGAACTCGCGCGCGAGTTCGAGCGACGGATGCAGGGCGACCTGCCTGCCAGCTTCACCGCGGCGGCGACCGCGTTCATCGACGCGCAGGCGCACAAGGGCGAGACCGTCGCCACGCGCAAGGCGTCGCAGCAGGCGATCGAAGCGTTCGCGTCGCGGCTGCCCGAAATGGTGGGCGGCTCCGCGGACCTGACCGGCAGCGTGTTCACCAACTGGTCGGGCACCGAGGTCGTCACGGCCACGAAGCCCGGCAACTACGTGAACTTCGGCGTGCGCGAGTTCGCGATGGCCGCCATCGGCAACGGGCTCGCGCTGCACGGCGGCTACATCCCCTACTCCGGCACGTTCCTGACGTTCTCCGACTACTCGCGCAATGCGCTGCGGATGGCGGCGCTGATGGGCGTGCGCAACGTGTTCGTGTTCACGCACGACTCGATCGGCCTCGGCGAGGACGGTCCCACGCACCAGTCGGTCGAGCACGTCGCAAGCCTGCGGCTCATCCCCAACCTCGACGTCTGGCGCCCGTCCGACACCGTCGAGACGGCCGCCGCGTGGGCGCACGCGCTGGAGCGCAACGATGGGCCGACGGCGCTGATCCTGTCGCGGCAGAACGTCGCGTTCGCGGCGCGCGACGCCGCAGCGCTCGCCGGCGTGCGTCGCGGCGGCTACGTGCTGCGCGATTTCGACGGTGACGGCCCGCGCGCCGTCATCCTTGCCACCGGCTCGGAAGTGCCGCTCGCGCTTGCCGCGCGCGACCTGCTCGCGGCCGAGGGCATCGCGGTCCGCGTCGTGTCGATGCCGTCGACCAGCGTGTTCGACCGGCAGGACGCCAACTGGCGCCACGCGGTGCTGCCGCACGGCGTGCCGCGCGTCGCGGTCGAGGCAGGCGTGACGGGCGGCTGGCGCAAGTACGTCGGCGCCGAGGACGACCCGCACGCGGCGGTCGTGGGCATCGACCGCTTCGGCGAATCCGCGCCGGCGGGCGTGCTGTTCACGCACTTCGGCTTCACGGCGGGCCACGTTGCCGCCGCCGTGCGCGGCGTGCTGCGCCGATGACGCCCGTCACCGTACGCGCCGCCACCGTCGACGACGCCGTCGCGATCGCGCGCGTGCGGGTCGAAAGCTGGCGCGCGACGTATCGCGGGATGATCCCGCAGGCCTACCTCGACGGCATGACGGTCGAGGCGAGCGCCACGCTGTGGGGCAAGATCCTCGCCACCGCCGATGCGCGCACGCACACGTTCGTCGCGGAAGATGCCGAAGGCGTGTTCGGGTTCTCGTCCGGGCTCGTGCTCGCCGAGCCCAAGCAGGGTTTCGGCAGCGAGCTCGCGGCCGTGTACCTCAAGCCCACGTACCAGCGCAACGGCATTGGCACGCGGCTCGTCGCAGCGGTCGCTGCCGCGCTCGCGAAGCACGGCGCCACCGACATGATCACGTGGGTGATCGCCGGCAACACCGCCGCGCGCCGCTTCTACGACGCGCTCGACGCGGAACTCGTCGTCGAGCAGCCGTTCGAATGGGACGGCATGGATCTCGAGGAGGCCGGCTACGGCTGGCGCGACATCGCGCCGCTGGCGGCAATGAGCCGCGTCGCCTCGCACTGAACGCAACGCACCGCATCGACACGACCACCGAGGAGCCACGATGACCATCAAAGTCGCGATCAACGGCTACGGCCGCATCGGCCGCAACATCCTGCGCGCGCACTACGAGGACGGCAAGCAGCACGACATCCAGATCGTCGCGATCAACGACCTCGGCAGCCCGGAGACCAACGCGCACCTGACGCGCTACGACACCGCGCACGGCAAGTTCCCGTACAAGGTGGCGGTCGACGGCGACGCGATGACGATCGCCACCGACAAGGGCGTCGACCGCATCAAGGTGTTCGCCAACCGCGACCCGGCCGCGCTGCCGTGGGGCACGCTGGGCGTCGACGTGGTGCTCGAGTGCACCGGCTTCTTCACGTCGAAGGAGAAGGCGTCCGCGCACCTGAAGGGCGGCGCGAAGAAGGTGATCATCTCGGCGCCAGGCGGCAAGGACGTCGACGCGACAGTCGTCTTCGGCGTCAACCAGGGCGTGCTGAAGGCCTCCGACACGGTGATCAGCAATGCATCGTGCACGACCAACTGCCTCGCGCCGCTGGTCAAGCCGCTGAACGACGCGATCGGCGTCGTCAACGGCCTGATGACCACGGTCCACGCGTACACGAACGACCAGGTGCTGACGGACGTCTACCACGAGGACCTGCGCCGCGCGCGTTCGGCGACGATGAGCATGATCCCGACGAAGACGGGCGCCGCCGCCGCCGTCGGCCTCGTGTTGCCGGAACTGAACGGCAAGCTCGACGGCTACGCGATCCGCGTGCCGACGATCAACGTCTCGCTCGTCGACCTGTCGTTCATCGCGGCGCGCGACACGACCGTCGACGAAGTCAACGCCGTCATGAAGAAGGCGTCGGAATCGGCGGCGCTGAAGGGCATCCTCAACTACAACACGGGCCCGCTGGTGTCGGTGGACTTCAACCACGACCCGGCGTCGTCGACGTTCGACGCGACGCTCACCAAGGTCTCGGGCCGCCTCGTCAAGGTGTCGAGCTGGTACGACAACGAATGGGGCTTCTCGAACCGGATGCTCGACACCACCGTCGCGCTGATGGCGGCCCGGTAGGCGCGCGATGAACCCGTTCACCGCGCATCCCGCTGCCGTCGGCGAGACCTACCTCGAGCACATGCGCTTCGCGTCGCGCTTTGGTGGCCGGATGACGGTGGGCGGCCTCGCGGCGCTCGCGCACGCGCTGTTCCCGTTCCTGTTCACGACGACGGCCAGCCGGATCAGCGACGAGCTGATCCGGATGCGCGCCGCGTCGCGTGGGCGCACGGTGCGCATCGTCGACGTCGAGACCAACCAGCCGCTGGACTGGCAGATCTGACATGGACTGCAAGCGCCTCGCCGACGTTGACGTCCGCGGCAAGCGGGTGTTCATCCGCGCCGACCTCAACGTGCCGCAGGACGACGCGGGCGCCATCACCGACGACACGCGGATCCGCGCGTCGGTACCCGGCATTCGCGACGCACTCGCGCGCGGCGCGGCCGTGATGGTCACGTCGCACCTTGGCCGGCCCACGGAAGGCGAGTGGCAGGCGAAAGACTCGCTGGCGCCCGTCGCGACGCACCTCGGCACGTTGCTGGGCCGCGACGTGCCGCTCATCCGCGACTGGGTCGACGGTGGCCCGTGGCACGCGGCGCTGAAGCCCGGCGACGTCGTGCTGCTCGAGAACTGCCGGATGAACAAGGGCGAGAAGAAGGACGACGCCGCGCTCGCAGCGAAGATGGCGGCGCTGACGGACGTCTACGTCAACGACGCGTTCGGCACCGCGCATCGCGCGGAAGCGACGACGCACGCGCTGGCACTCGCTGCGCCGGTCGCGTGCGCGGGGCCGCTGATGGCCGCGGAGCTCGACGCGCTCGGCCGCGCGCTCGCCAGCCCCAAGCGGCCGCTCGTCGCGATCGTCGGCGGTTCCAAGGTGTCCACGAAGCTCACGATCCTGACGGCGCTCGCGGGGAAGGTGGACACGCTGATCGTCGGCGGCGGCATCGCCAACACGTTCCTGCTCGCGAGCGGCAAGCCGATCGGGCGCTCGCTGGCGGAGCCCGACTTGGTCGGTGCGGCGCGCGACATCCTCGCGCGCTTCCCGGGCAAGGTGCCGCTGCCGGTCGACGTCGTCTGCGCGAAGGCGTTCGCAGCCGATGCGCCTGCCGCGCTCAAGAGCGTCGACGACGTCGCCGCCGACGACTTGATCCTCGACATCGGGCCGCGCAGCGTGGCCGCGCTGGCGAGCGTGCTGCGCGGCGCCGGCACGGTCGTCTGGAACGGTCCGGTCGGCGTCTTCGAGTTCCCCGCATTCGCCGAAGGCACGCGCGCGCTGGGCGCGGCGATCGCCGCGTCGGGCGCGTACTCGATCGCCGGCGGCGGCGACACCGTCGCCGCGATCAACCACTTCGGCCTCGCCGACCGCGTGTCGTACATTTCCACGGCCGGCGGCGCCTTCCTCGAGTTCCTGGAAGGCAAGACGCTGCCCGCTGTCGCCGCGCTCGTGTCACGCGCGTGACACGGCGCGGTACCGCGTCGGCCTGACATCGCAGCACATCCCGAGGAGCACCACGCCATGCCCCGCGCCACCAAGATCGTCGCCACGCTCGGCCCCGCCTGCTCGTCACCGGACGTGCTGAAGCGGATGCTCGTCGCGGGCGTCGACGTCGTGCGGCTCAACTTCTCGCACGGCACGGCCGACGATCATCGCGGCCGCGCGACGCTCGTGCGCGACCTCGCCAAGGAGCTCGGCCGCGAGGTCGCCGTCATGGCGGACCTGCAGGGCCCGAAGATCCGCGTCGGCAAGTTCAGGGACGGCAGGGTGCAGCTCGTCGCGGGCGCGCCGTTCGTGCTCGACGCGGACCTCGCGCTCGGCGACGAGCAGGCGGTCGGCCTCGACTACAAGGAGCTGCCGCACGACGTCAGCCCGGGCTCGATCCTGCTGCTCGACGACGGGCTCATCCGGCTGCGCGTGGAGTCGGTGCGTGGCGCCCGGATCAACACGGTCGTCGAGCTCGGCGGCACGCTGTCGAACAACAAGGGCATCAACCGTGCGGGTGGCGGCCTCACCGCGCCGGCGCTGACGGCGAAGGACATGGAGGACATGAAGACGGCGGCCGCCATCGGCGCCGATTACCTCGCCGTGTCGTTCCCGAAGAGCCGCGAGGACATGTACATGGCGCGCCAGCTGATGCGTGCCGCCGGCGGCCATGCGCAGCTGATCGCCAAGATCGAGCGCGCCGAGGCGATCACGGCGCTCGAGGAGATCATCGACGCGTCGGACGGCATCATGGTCGCGCGCGGCGACCTCGCCGTCGAAGTCGGCAACGCGGCCGTGCCTGCGCTGCAGAAGCGGATGATCCGGCTCGCGCGCGAGCACAACAAGCTGACGATCACGGCGACGCAGATGATGGAGTCGATGATCCACAACCCGGTGCCCACGCGCGCCGAGGTGTCGGACGTCGCCAACGCGGTGCTCGACGGCACGGATGCGGTGATGCTGTCGGCCGAGTCCGCGTCCGGCAAGTACCCGGTCGAGGTCGTCGACGCCATGGCGCAGATCTGCGTCGAGGCCGAGCGCTCGATCGACGTCGCGCTGGATCGCGACTTCCTGAACCGCACGTTCACGCGCATCGACCAGTCGATCGCGATGGCCGCGCTGTTCACCGCGTTCCATCTGAAGGTCAAGGCGATCGCGTCGCTGACCGATTCGGGCTCGACGGCGCTGTGGATCTCGCGCCACGAACCCGGGTGTCCGATCTACGCGCTGACGCCCAACGTCGCGTCGCAGCGACGTATGGAGCTGTACCGCGGCGTGCGCGCATTCTTCCTCGAGCAAAGCACCGACCGCGACGAAGTGTTGCGGGCGGCCGAGACGCTGCTCGTCGCGCGCGGCGAGGTGCAGAAGGGCGACCTGATCGTGCTGACGATCGGCGAGCCGATGGGCAAGCCAGGCGGCACCAACACGATGAAGATCGTTCGCGTGGGCGACCACGCGAATGATCTGGGCGTCCGCTAACACGGGCCGAAGGCACGTGTTGAGCGAGCGAACGCGAGCGGCGGACGCCAAGATCCCGAGCGTGGGTGACCACGCGAACGATCTCGGCGCGCACTGACGCGCGCCGTGAGGCGTGGTTGTCAGCGCACCTCGCACATGATCGGGTAATAGGGGCCGGGGCCGTAGCCCTCGGCCGTATAGCCGCGCGCAAGCATCTGGCGCGCAACCTGCTGGCTCGTCGTGTAGCGGTGGTTCGTGTCCGCGGGCCGCGTGTTCCAGAAGCGGTAGACCGGTTCCGTGCCGTCCGCGCACGCGCCGCTCGTGCGGTCGGGCAGCGCGATGTAGAACTGCGTGCCCTCGTCGACGAACTCCGGAAACTGCTCGCGCACCCGCTGGCACTCGAGCGGGTCGGCCGAGTAGAAGTGCGAGTCGCCGCGGCCCGGCGGCAGGTAGAAGCGGCACACGGGATTGGTCCCGGGCGCCGCGGTCGCCCATGCGCGGAACACGTAGCCGGTCCGCTGCCAGCCCGCGAACAGGCCGGCGTCGAGCGCGGCGATCTGGTCCGGAAGCGCAGTCATGAAATAGTGGTCGAGCGCCGCGTGGTAGTACTCGACGACCTCCGCCGTTCCTGCCGGCACGGCAGGCACCGGGATCACCGCGAGGTACACGAGCGCCGACATGCCGGCGGTTCCCGCAGCGACGAACGTGCCGAGCCGCGTGCCGGTGGCGGGATCGACGCGCACGACGGCGTCACCGTCGACCAGCAGCAGCTTGCCATCCGGCGCCCATGCAATGCCGGTAGGCTGCGTGAACGTGTCCCCCAATGCCACCGTCTCGCCGGTGGCGAACGTGTACTTGAGCAGCCGGTTGGACCCTTCCGACGTGATGAAGAAGCCGGACCCGTCCGGCAGCGGCAGCACGGCGCGCGCGTGGCGCAATCCCGCCGTGCCCGCCGCCACGACGACCGTCCGCGTGCCGGTCACGGGGTCGAAACGGACGACAGTGCTGGACGCCCAGCCGGGGATGTACAGCTGGTCGCCGATGAACACCATGCCGTTGTCCGGGCCGTGCAGCACGGCCGGGTTGGCCGCGACGGGCGTGTCGAGCGCCGTGCCGTCGGCGGCAAGGCGCAGCACGGTGTCGTTGGCATAGCTCCCTACCCAGGCGCGGCCGTCCGCGTCGAATGCGAGGCCGGTCGGCGACGCGCCCGTGGGCAGCGTCGCGAACGTGCCGTCGTAGCCGAGCGTATCGTTGCGATAGCGCTGGATCACCGCGGTCTGCTCGCTGACGACGTGGATGCGGCGGTCCGGCCCCAGCCGGACGGCCATCGCGCCGTTCAGCCGCGTACGCGTGTCCAGGTCCTGCAGCCACGCGCCTGTGCAGGCGTCGAACACGTGGACGGTGCTGGTCCACCCGCTGACGAACAGGCGATAACCGCAGGGCGTCTCGGCCGCGGCAGCGGGAATGAAGACCAGGGCCCAGGTAATGACGAGCAGGCGAGCGAGCATGAGGATTTCCGTGGAAGGTGGACGATGGAGCGCCTTCTAGCACCGGGCCGCGGCGCGCGTCCTGAGCAAATCCTCCGTTTTTTCTCGGCCCGTCCCCGCCGCGCGGCGCGGGTCGGCTGCGGGGCCCGATGAGCGACGGCGCGCCGCTGCGGATCGGCACCGTCGACGTGTTCCCGGCGTCGAACGAGATCGACGCCGGTGCCGGGCGCGAGCGGCTGCCCCCGCGCATCATGGCCCTGCTGTTGCGGCTTGCGGCGGAGCCCGGCCAGCCTGTCGACCGCGCGACGTTGCTCGACGACGTCTGGGAGCGCCGCGGCGTCACCGACGAGGTGCTGTCCCGTGCGATCGCCGACCTGCGGACTGCGCTCGGCGACGACGCGAAAGCGCCCCGCTTCATCGAGACGCTGCCCAAGGTCGGTTACCGGCTGGTCGCGGCCGTCGCGTCGGTCCCGGCTCACGCGGAACCCGCGTCGGCAGCGACGCCGGTTCCGTCCGCCGTCGCGGCGGCGTCGTCGCTTGCGGCCGCGGACGGCCGGCGCGCGCGCAGCGCGACGGTGTCGCGTCGCACGTGGTACGCAGCGTCGCTCGTCGCGCTGCTCGCGGCGCTCGCGATCGTCGCCGCGCGCCACGGCAACGACGAGGGGCCGGACTTGCGGCGCCAGCTGGCACGGGCGACGGTGCTTGCAGGCAATGCCGAGGCCGAAGTGGCGCCGCGCTTCTCGCCCGACGGCCGCCTTGTCGCCTACGCCGCCGGCGGCGAGCGCTCGCGGATCGTCGTCGAGACACTGGCTACGCGCACGCGCCACGTTGTCGGACCCACGGACGGCATCGCCAACTCGCCGGTGTTCACGCCGGACGGCAGGCGCGTCGTGTTCCTGTACTTCCGCGACGACGCGTGCACGGTGATGGAAGCGCCGGTGGACGGCACGCTGGCGCGCGTCGTCGCGCCCTGTCCCGCGGGACTGCGCACGCGCGTGGACCTGTCGCCCGACGGCCGGACGCTCGTCGGCTCGGCGCCGCGCCGCCATGACCTGCCCTACGCGCTCGTCACCGTGGACGTTGGCACCGGAACCGTCGGCGCGCTGACGGCGCCCGAACCCGGCGACGGCGACGACGTACAACCGCGCTACTCGCCAGATGGCCGGCAGGTCGCGTTCTTCCGCGGTTCCGAGTCGCGGCGGGAGTTGTGGCTGGTCGACGTCGCCGCGCCGCACGCGGCGCGTCGCGTGTCGCCACGTTCCGGCCTCACGTACGGCGCCGCCTTCATGCCCGCCGCGCAAGCGGTGCTCGTCGCGACCGACTGGAGCGGCTTTCGCGCCCTCGAGCGCGTCGATCTTGCCACCGGTGCGAGTACGGTGGTCGGTGGCCGTGGCGCACGCTTCCCGGACGTGTCGCGCACCGGCGACATCGTGTTCGAAGCCGCGAACTACCGCGCCAACCTGTGGCGCATCGACGTCACCGGCCAGCAGGCACCCACGATCACCTGGCCGTCGAATCGCTACTCGAGCCAGGCAGTGCTGTCGCCGGACGGGCGCCGCGTCGCGTTCGTGTCCAATCGCGACGGCACGGAAGCGCTGTACGTCGGGACGCTCGACGGCGACGCGGTCCGCGTGCCGGGTGGCGAGGGCTACCGGACGATCCGGCCGCGCTGGGCGGACGACGGCCGCGCGCTGTACGCGGTGCGCTCGCCGATCGGCGACGCACGCGACCGTTCGCGCGCGGTGAAGGTCGACATCGCCACTGGCGGTATCGTCGAGCTCGATGCGCTCGGCGACCACGTCGAGGACGTGACGCCTGCCGGCGACGGGCGCAAGCTGATCGTCGGCGAGTACGCGGGCCACGCGGTGCGGCTGTCGCGCACGTCACTCGACGGCCGCGATGCCACGCGGCTCGCGTTGCCGCTGATCTCCGAGTTCCGCGTTGCCGACGGGCGGATCGCGTTCGCGCAACCGCAACTCACGGGCTTGACGGTCTGCGAGCTGGCGACGCTTGCGTGCCGGCCGCTCCCCGTGCCGATCGACGATGCGACGCGCTACGACTGGACGCTCGCCCCCGACGCGCTGTGGCGCCAGGTGGTCACGGCCGATGGCGGCGCGCTTGAACGGATCGACCTCGCCACGGGCGCCGTCGTGCAGCGTTATCCGACGGGCGCCGCGGCGTTGGGTGTCAACGTCGCGGCGGGGCCTGGCGGCGTGCCGTTGTTCGTCGCGCGCGAGGACACGCCCGACATCGACCTGATGGTCGCGCCGCGCTGACGCGGCCATAACGCGCGCAGTTACTGCAGCAACGATCCGTCCCGGCGCAGCATCGTGAGGTCGACGTAAGACGACGCGCGTCCGCGGCCTCCGAGCTGCAGCGGGAACCCGCCGACGTCGAGCTCGCGCGGCACCGCCAGCGCCTGCACGAGCGCGCCGCGCTCGATCGGCGCGGTCATCCCGCTCATGACCGCCACCAGCGCCTTGGCGGCGATATAGCCCTCGATCGTCAGGTACGACGGCGGTTCGTCGCGGAAGCGCTTCATCGCGCGCAGGTGCTCCTGGACGACTGCCACCTGCAGCGACCGCGGTCCCGGCACGACCTGCGTCAGTACCGTCCCCACCGCGGCGGGTCCGGCGAGTTCGAGCAGCGTCTGCTGCGCGATGTTCGACAGCGACACGATGTAGGTACCCGGCGCCCGCGGGCGCAATGCCTTCACGATCTGGCCGGCCCGCAGCGTATCGGTGACGAGCAGCACCACCTGCGCGTGCGTGGCTGCCACCGCGGTCGCGACGGCTCCGGCATCGCCGGACGCCGCGACGTCGCCCACCACTTTGACGCTGGCCCGCTGCGCGCTGTTGCGGACCGCCTGCGCGATCTCCCCCGTGCCCGCGTCGCGCACCATCGCGAGCGTGCCGACACGATTGGCGCCGAACCACTCGGTCAGGCGCGCGGCTTCCGCGCGGTAGCTGGCGCGCACGTAGGTCATGCCGGCGGCGCCCGCCTCACCGCCCGACAGTGGCGCGAACACGGCGACCTGACGCTGCCGGACCGCCGGTGACGCCGCGAGCTGGTCGATCAGTGGCTGGCCCACGGGCCCGAACAGCGCGACGACCTGCGGGTCCGTGGTCGCGCGCTGCATCAGCGCTGCGAATGCCGCCGGGTCGCCGACGGCCTCGCTGCGCAGGACCAGCCGCTGGCCGCGCACGCCACCGCGCTCGTTGACTGCATCGACGTAGACCTGAGCGCCCGCCACGTAGTCGCGTGCCGCGTCCTGCGCGTCAACGTCGACGCCCAGCGGCTGCAACAGCACCAGGTCGCGGCCACTCGCGCCGGCGCAGAGCGCGATCAGCGCCGCTGCCGCCAGCCCGCGGGCGAGACGCGCTGCGCGCGACCGGCCCCGCGCCGGCGGAGTGTTCAAAGCGCGAGCGCGTTGGTGAGATCGCCCATCGGCACGCCGCCGTTGGCCTTCAGCGCGTCGTCACGCGCCTTGATGCCCGGCAGCGGATCGATGCCGAAGCGCTTGTCGATCAGGCGCAGGATCGACGCGGTGTCGTACTGCGTGTGATCGACGTACCCGCGCTTCGCGAACGGCGACACGATGATCGCGGGAATCCGCGTGCCCGGGCCAAGCAGGTCCGCCTTGGGCGGCGCGACGTGATCCCAGAAGCCGCCGTTCTCGTCGTACGTGATCACGATCACCATGTTGTTCCATTGCGGGCTCGCCTGCAGCTTGGTGACGAGGTCCACGATGTGCGCGTCGCCGTCGTCGACGGAGGCATAGCCCGGGTGCTGGTTCAGGTTGCCCTGCGGCTTGTAGAACACGACCTGCGGCAGCTTGCCCGCGGCGGCGTCGGCGACGAGGTCGGTGTAGTCCTTGAGGTGGGCGGCGCGGTCGGCCGCGTGCGCGACCGGGTCGAAGTTGGCGTAGTAGTTGAACGGCTGGTGGTGCGGCTGGAAGTTGGGCGCGCCGATCGAC
>JAFEDG010000001.1 GCA_018241745.1 Pseudomonadota bacterium | reverse complement strand
GATCCGCGCCGCCGCGCGGCGGATGGCGTCGAGGTCGGGCAGCGCCAGCTCGGGCGCGCCAGTGGAAGCTTGCAGCGGGGCATTCATCGTCGGTCAGAACACGAAAGTCGTTTGCACGACCGGCGCGAACGAGCGCCGGTGCGCGGGGCAAGGGCCGTGCTGCGCAAGCGCCGCCAGGTGCGCCGCCGTCGCGTAGCCCTTGTGTTGCGCAAAGCCGTACTGCGGGTACTGGCGGTCGAGCTCGACGAGCATCGCGTCGCGCACGGTCTTGGCCAGGATCGACGCCGCGGCAATCGCGGCGTGCGTCGCGTCGCCGCCGACGAACGCGCGCGCGGCGCACGGAAGTTCCGGGCAACGGTCGCCGTCGATCCACGCGGCGTCCGGCATCACGGACAGCGCCGCCACGGCACGCTGCATCGCGAGCATCGACGCCCACAGGATGTTCAACGACTCGATCTCGGCGACGTCGGCCGACGCGACGGCCCACGCGACGGCGCGCTCGCGGATCCGGTGGGCGAGGTCCGCGCGCCGCTCCGGTGTCAGGAGCTTGGAGTCGCGCAAGCCGCGGATGGGCTTCTCGGGACCGAGGATCACCGCCGCCGCGACGACCGGCCCGGCGAGCGGCCCGCGCCCCGCCTCGTCGACGCCGGCGATCAGCATTCGACGCCTGCGCTGCGCAATTCGTCGAGCACCGCGACAGCCGCCAGCGCGCCGGTATCGACCGCCAGGTCGCGCGCAAAGCCCGCGAACACCGTGTCCATCCGGCGCCGCGTGACGCTGTCGTCGAACAGGTTGAGCGCGGCTTGCGCCAGGTTGGCAGGCGTCGCGGCGTCCTGCAGCAGCTCGGGGACGACGAAGCGGCCGGCCAGCACGTTGGGCAGGCCGACGTAAGGCAACAGCAGCTTGCGCTCGACGATGCGCGCCGTCAGCGCCGACACGCGGTAGTAGATGACGTGCGGGCAGCGCGCGAGCGCGGCTTCCAGCGTCGCCGTGCCGGACGCAACGAGCGCGACGTCGGCCGCCTGCAACGCGTCGTTCGCATGGCCGTACAGCAGCGTGACCGGCAGCCCTTCCGCGCCGAACGTGTGCAACGCGCGGGAAAAGGCCTCGCGCGTCACGCGCGACACGAGCGGCACCTGGAAGCACGCATCGGGCCGCACCTCGAGGATCTTGCGCGCCGTCGCGATCAGCAGGCCCGCGTGCATCTCGATCTCGGACAGGCGGCTGCCAGGCAGCAGCGCGAACACGGGCGTCGACGACGCGAGCTTCAACGTCTCGCGCGTGCGCCGTCGCGACGCGAGCGTCGCCGCCTCCTGCGCCA
This sequence comes from Pseudomonadota bacterium, assembly GCA_018241745.1. Taxonomy (GTDB): domain Bacteria; phylum Pseudomonadota; class Gammaproteobacteria; order Burkholderiales; family Casimicrobiaceae; genus VBCG01. The sequence continues at coordinate 93,350 of JAFEDG010000001.1, read as the reverse complement.
GCGGATGGCCGATGTAGTCGACGCGGATGCCGGCATCCTCGTACAGCTTTCCTTCGAACGGGAACAGCGTCAGCATCCGGTCGACCGACCGGCCGATCGTCTGCAGCCGCTCGCGCCGCCACGCCCACACCGACGGGCTCACGCAATGCACGGTGTGCACGCCGCGGTGCTTCAACCAGCGCTCGAGCCCCAGGTTGAAGTCCGGCGCGTCGACGCCGACAAAGAGCGGCACGCGCTCGGCCAGGAACCGCGCGCCCAGCTCGCGGCGCAGGCGGACGAGCCGAGGCAGGTGCGCGATCACCTCGACGAAACCGCGCACGGCGAGCGCTTCGAGCGAATACCACGCTTCACAGCCCGCTGCTTCCATCTTGGGGCCGGCGACGCCGACGAAGCGCGCGCCGGGACAGCGCGCACGGACGCCTTCGATCAGCGCGGCACCGATCGCGTCGCCCGACGCTTCGCCCGCCACGATGCCGATCAGCGGGCCCTGGCCCAGTGCCGGCGCGCGACGAGCCGCGGACGCGTCCGGCCCGCGCGTACGGACGGCAGCGTCAGCGGACAATGCCGCGCCCCGGGACCGCGAGGAAGTCGACGAGCGGCGCCAGCACAGGCGCGTCCCTGGCGGCCTCGGCGATGGCCGCGCGCGCGTCGTCGAGCGCGAGGCCCTGCCGGTACAGCATCTTGTAGGCACGGCGTACCGCAAGGATGTCGGCAGGCGAAAACCCACGACGCTTCAGGCCCTCGCTGTTGGTGCCGTGCGGCGTCGCCGGGTATCCCTGCACGGTCGTGTACGGCGGAACATCCTGCAGCACGATCGCGCCAGCCGCCACCATCGCGTGCGCGCCGACGCGCCCGAACTGGTGGACGCCCGCGTACGCGCCCATCACGACCCAGTCGCCGATGTGCACGTGGCCCGCGATCTGCGCGTTGTTCGAGAACGTCGTGTGGTTGCCGACGACGCAGTCATGGGCGACGTGCGTGTACGCGAGGAACCAGTTGCCGTCGCCGATCCGCGTGTCGCCGCGGTCCTGTGCCGTGCCCGCGTTGACGGTGACGAACTCGCGGAACACGTTGTCGTCGCCGATCGTCGTGGTCGTCGGTTCGCCGCCGTACTTGCGGTCCTGCGCGATCTCGCCGAGCGACGCGAACTGGAACACACGATTGCGCGCGCCAACCGTCGTGCGACCCGTGACGACCGCGTGCGGGCCGATCACCGTGCCGTCGCCGATCCGCACGTGCGGGCCGACGACGCTGAACGCGCCGACGCTCACGTCGCGGCCGAGCTCGGCCCCGGGCTCCACCAGCGCGGTCGGGTGGATCGTCGTCATTCGGCCGCAGCCTCGCCGTCCTGCGGCAGGTTGCGCACGGCCGCGAGCAGCCGCGCCTCGCACACGAGTTCGCCGCCGACGAGCGCACGTGCCGAGAAGCGCCCGACGCCGCGCACAGCACGCTCGAGGTCGATCTGCAGCGCGAGCGTGTCGCCGGGCATCACCTGGCGCTTGAAGCGAGCCTCGTCGATGCCGGCGAACAGCACGAGCTGGCTGCCGTCCGCCTTGGCCACGCCGGACAGGATCGTCAGCAAGCCCGCGAGCTGGGCAAGCGCCTCGATGACCAGCACGCCCGGCATCACCGGGTAAGCCGGGAAGTGCCCCTGGAAGAACGGCTCGTTGGCACTGACGTTCTTGAGCCCGTGGATCCACTTGCCCGCCTCGTAGTCGACGACGCGGTCGACCAGCAGCATCGGATAGCGGTGCGGCAGCAGCTTCTTGATGGCGTTGATGTCGAGCGCCGGCATTGATGTCCCCCTCCCGTGTTCGTGTGGGCGTCTTCGCGGCGGCTCGCGTCAGCGCCGCTGTCGCGCGCCGTCCGGCGCGTCGGTTGTGATCGATGAGGCGGCGTCGTGCTCGGCCGCGTCCGCGCCGCCGTCGTGATGCGCCGTGAGGCCCGTCGCGGCCTCGAGCGCGCGGACGCGCAGGGCAAGCTCGCGCAGGCGGCGGGTTTCCGACGCGACGCGCTTCCACTGCGCGTGCGGCAGCGCGGGAAACGCGCTCGTGTAGACCCCGCGCTCCGTGATCGAATGGAACACCAGCGTGCCGCCCGAGATGACGACACCGTCGGCGATCGTCAGGTGGCCCGCGATCATCGCCGCGCCGCCGATCTGGCAATTGCGCCCGACGTGGGCGGACCCCGCGATGCCGACGCACCCCGCGATCGCCGTGTGGTCGCCAACGGTGCAGTTGTGACCGATCTGGACCTGGTTGTCGATCTTGACGTCGTTGCCGATCACGGTATCGTCGAGCGCACCGCGGTCGATCGTCGTGTTGGCCCCGATCTCGACGTCGTCACCGATGACGACGCGCCCGGTCTGCGGGATCTTGAGCCAGCGACCCTCCTCCTCGGCCATGCCGAACCCGTCGGCGCCGATGACCGCGCCCGCATGGAGCAGCGCACGCTCGCCGATGATGCAATCCGGATAGATCACCACGTTCGCGTTCAGCACCGAATGCGCGCCGACGCGCACGCCCTTGCCCAGCGACACGCGCGGGCCGAGCCGTACGCGCTCGCCGACGACGGCGCCCGGGCCGACCGTCGCGAACGGACCGATCGTCGCGGAGTTGGCGACGCTGGCCGCCGGGTCGACGAGCGCGGTCGGGTGCACGCCGGGCATGACCGGCTCCTCGAAATGCAGCGCCTGTGCCACGCGCGCGTACGTCGCGTACGGGTTGCGGGACAGGAGCTTCGGCAGTGGCGTCGTTGCCGCGAGCGACGGGGCCACGATGACCGCGGAGGCCCCGGTCGTGGCGAGCAGGCTGCGGTAGCGAGGATTGGCGAGGAACGCGATCGTGCCCGGCCCCGCATGCTCGAGCGTGGCGACGCGGCTGATCAGCGTGCTGCCGTCGCCGTCCAGCGTGGCGCCCGTGTGCGCGGCCAGGGCGTCGAGGCGCTGCGGGGAAGCGGTGGAGGCCATCGTGGCGTCTCGCGGAAGGCGCCGTCGGCCGGCACCCGTCGCGCCGTGGGCGCGATGCTACTTGTCGGCAAGCGCCTTGATGACGCGGTCGGTGATGTCGATCCGCGGGCTCGCGAAGATCACCGGTTCCTGGATGATCAGGTCGAACTTCTCGTCGGTGGCGATCTGCAGGATGACCTTGTTCGCCCGCTCCTGCATGCTGGCGAGCTCCTCGTTCTTGCGCAGGTTGAGGTCCTCGCGGTACTCGCGCTGGCCGCGCTGCAGGTCACGCGACATGTTGGCGAGGTCACGCTCACGGTTGCGCCGGTCGGCTTCCGCCATCGTGGCGCCGTCGCGGTCGAGCTGCTGCTGCAGTGCCTGCACCTGCTTCTCGAGCTTCTCGAGGTCCGCCTGGCGACCAGCGAATTCCTTCTCCAGCTTGGCCTGTGCCCGCCGCGCCGGCGCCGCCTCGCGCAGCAGCCGCTCGCCGTTGACGAAGCCGATCTTGAGTTCGGCCGCGTGCACGGGCGCGACGCAGGCCGCGACGAGACCGAACAGCGCGATGATCAGGGTTGGTTTCAACGGGGTTCTCCTCGCGGCCTGGTGCCGGCTGCAAGCCGCGTCAGAATACATTACCGACCTGGAACTGGAAGCGCTGGACGCGATCGCCCGGCTGCGAGTTCAGCGGTATCGCGTAGCTGAACTTCAAGGGGCCGATCGGCGAGTTCCACGCCAGCCCCACGCCCGCCGAGAAGCGGAACGACTCGAAGTCCGGCTGGTAGCCGTCCGCATAGATCTGGCCCATGTCGGCAAATGCGCTGACACGCACGCTGCGAAGGTCTTTCGTCAGCGGGTAGAACAGCTCGGCGTTACCTACGATCTTGCGCTTGCCGCCCAGCGAGTTGCCGTAGATGTCGCGGGGGCCCAGCGAGCTCTGCTCGTAGCCGCGGACGGAACCGACGCCGCCCGCGTAGAAGGCCTTGAAGAACGGCAGCGGGTCGCCCGCGTAGCCATTGCCGTAGCCGATGTTGCCGCGGAGCATCAGCACCGCAGGCTGCCAGATGGGCCAGAACCACTGGTTGACGTACTCCACCTTGTAGTACGCCATGTTCGACAGCGGCAGGCCGATTTCGCCGATGAGGCTCTGCAGGCGACCGGTGGTCGGGAAGACCGGGTCGTCACGCGTATCGCGCGCCCAGCCGGCATTCAGGATGTAGCTGTTGGTGACGGAGCCGAATTCGTTCACGTACGCGATGTACACGGGCGGGCTTTCCGCGAACAGCGTGATCTTCGTGTGCTCGATGCGGCCGCCGACGCTGATCGTGTCCGTCTCGCTGATCGGCACGCCGAACGTCATCGCCGCGCCGAGTGTCGACGACTCGTAGTTGGACACCGACAGCGACGTGGGATCGATGTTCTTCTGGTACAGCTCGATCGTCCGCGACACGCCGTCGACGGTCCAGTACGGCTCCGTGTACGTGCCCGAGATCGTCCGGTTCACCTTGCTCGTGTTGAACGCGAGCGCCAGCGCATTGCCGGAGCCGAAGATGTTCTGCTGCGAGATCGACGCGTTGAACACGACGCCGTCGGAACTCGAGTAGCCGACGCCTGCGAGCAGGTTGCCGGTGTTCCGCTCGGTCACGTTGACGGCGATGTCGACCTGGTCCGACACGCCGGGCACCGGCTGTGTCTCGATGCCCACGTCGTCGAAATAACCAAGGCGCTTGATCCGGATCTTCGAGCGGTCGATGGCCGCGCCGTCGAACCAGGCGTCCTCGAGCTGGCGCGCCTCGCGCCGGACGACCACGTCGCGCGTCTTCGAGTTGTTCTCGATGTTGAGCTTGCGCACGTAGACGCGGCGGCCCGGGTCCACGTACATCGTGAACGCGACCGTGTTCTCGGTGCGGTTGATGTCGGGGACGGCGTTCACGTTGGTGAACGCATAGCCTTCCTGCCCGAGGCGGTCGCTGATCGCCTTCACCGAAGCCTGCAGGCGGGCGCGCGAGAACGTCTGGCCCGGTTCCAGCAGGATCAGGTCACGGATCTGCTGCTGCGGGATCACGAGGTCGCCGGCGATCCGCACGTCGGAGACCGTGAACTTGGGCCCCTCGCTGAGGACGATCGTGATGTAGATGTCGTTCTTGTCCGGCGTGATCGAGACCTGCGTCGACTCGATGTTGAACTCCAGGTAGCCGCGATCCTGGTAGAAGCTGCGCAATGCCTCGAGGTCGCCCTGCAGCTTCTGCTTCGAATACTGGTCGTTCTTCGTGTACCACGTGAGCCAGCCGGGCGTGGTCAGCGTCAGCTCGCTCAGCAGCTGCTTCTCGGAAAACGCCTTGTTGCCGATGATGTTGATATGCGCGATCCGGGCCTGGTCGTTCTCCGTGATCGCGAAGTTGATCGCGACGCGGTTGCGTTCCTGCGGCGTGACGGTCGTCAGGACCTGCGCGTCGTAGTAGCCGCGCGCGACGTACTGGCGCTTCAGCTCCTGGTCCGCGCGGTCGAGCGCCGAGCGGTCGAAGATATGGGACACGGAGACGCCGATCTGGCCCAGCGCCTTGGTGATCGTGTCGGTGTCGAATTCCTTGTTGCCGGTGAACGTGATCGACGAGATCGTCGGCCGCTCCTCGACCTCGACGACCAGCACGTCGCCCTGGCGTGTCAGCCGGACGTCGCGGAAGAAGCCGGTGGCGTACAGCGCCTTGACGGCATCCGAGATCTTGGCGTCGTCGACGCGGTCGCCCACCTTGATCGGGAGGTAGCTGAAGATCGTGCCGGCCTCGGTGCGCTGGACACCCTCGACGCGGATGTCCTTGACGACGAACGGCTCGGCGGCGTGCACGAGCGGCGCCAGCGCAAGCGATGCGACGACGACGAAGAACGACACGCCGCGCGCGACGGCACGCGCGAACGTGGCACCCGGGCGGCGCGAGGGGCGCTGCGGATCAGAACAGGCGGGAAACGTCATTGAACAGCGCCAGGGTCATCAGCACGGCCAACACGGCCATTCCGATGCGCTGACCGACTTCGAACGTGCGGTCGGAGACGGGGCTACCCTTGATGAATTCGACGAAATAATACAGCAAATGCCCCCCGTCCAATAACGGGACCGGAAGCAGGTTGAGCACGCCGAGGCTGATGCTGATCAGCGCGAGGAAGCTCACGAAAGGCAACGCGCCCGCCTTTGCCGACTGGCCCGCGTAGTCCGCCATCGTCAAGGGCCCGCTGATGTTCTTCAGCGACGCCTGCCCGACGAGCATGCGGCCCAGCATCTTCAACGTGAATACCGACAGCTCGCCGGTGCGGCGCGCGCCCTCGGCCAGCGCGGCCAGCGGCCCGTAGCGCACCGTCAGCGCGAGCGGCGCCGCGTACGCGGGATCGACGGCCAGCTTGAGGCCCGCGACGCCGATCCGCTTGCCGTCGTGCTCGGTGGCGTCGGGCACGAGGCTCACGGTCTGGTGGCGGCCGTCGCGCTCGTACTCGATGCTGATCGCGGCGCCCGGATGGGCGGCGGTCACTTGCGCGGCGTCGCCGGGCGAATGCACGGGGGCACCTTCGATCGCCACGATGTGATCGCCCGCGGCCAGCCCCGCGCGCGCCGCCGGCAGCCCGGCGACGGTCTCCGCGACGCGCGGTGGCCCGAGGTCGATGCGCAGGCCCAATGCACCCGCCGGATCGGCTTCCCAGGCGTCGGGGCCGAGCGCGTCGAGGGCGACGCGTCGCTCGACGGTGCTGCCGTCCTCGCGTGCGGCGGTCAGCACGACGGTGGCGTCGCCCTGCGCCTTCGCGAGTTGCCAGCGCAACTCCTGCCAGCTCCGGATCGCGGCGCCGTCCACGGCCGTGACGCGCTCGCCGCCGCGCACGCCGGCGGCGTAGGCCGCGGTGCCCGCGAGTGGCGGCGCAAGCACGGCCTTCTGCGCCGGCACGCCGGCCATGAACGCAGCGGCGAACAGCAGCACGGCCAGCAGCAGGTTGGCGAGCGGTCCCGCGGCGACGATCGCGATCCGCTTCCAGACGGGCTGCCGGTTGAACGCGCGCGGCAGGTCGCGCGCGGCGACGGTGCCTTCGCGCTCGTCCACCATCTTCACGTATCCGCCGAGTGGAATCGCCGACACGGCCCATTCCGTGCGGTCGCGCCCGAACGTGCGCGACCACAGCACGCGGCCGAAGCCTACGGAAAAGCGCAGCACCTTGACCCCCGCGAGCCGCGCGACGACGTAATGCCCGAGCTCGTGGAACGTGACCAGCACGCCTAGCACGACGGCAAAGCTGCCGATCTTCCAGAGGATGTCCATCAGGCCGCCATTCCTTCCATCTGCGTCGGCGGCAGGCCCAGGACCGCACAGGCGTCACGCCGCGCGGCCGCGTCGGCCGCGAGCGCGTCGTCGAGCGAGCGGACGCGGGTGACCGTGGTGCGCCCGAGCGTCGCATCGCATGCGCGTGCGATGTCGAGATAACCCGCGCGTCCGGCGAGGAAGGCGCCGACGGCCACTTCATTCGCGGCCGACAATGCGAGGGCCGCGCTGCCGCCCGCGTCGAGCGCCGCGTACGCGAGCGCGAGGCACGGGAAACGCGCGAGGTCGGGCGCCGCGAACGTCAGCGGCGCGAGGCTCGCCAGCGCCAGCGGCGACACGCCACTCTCGATGCGCTCCGGGTAGGCGAGCGCATGCGCGATCGGCGTGCGCATGTCCGGGTTGGACATCTGCGCGAGCACCGAGCCGTCGACGTACTCGACGAGCGAATGGACGACGCTCTGCGGATGGATGACGACGTCGATTGCCGCGCGCGGCGCGCCGAACAGCCAGTGCGCCTCGATCACCTCGAGGCCCTTGTTCATCATCGTCGCCGAGTCGACCGAGATCTTGCGACCCATCGACCAGTTGGGATGCGCGCACGCCTCGTCCGGGGTCACGTGCGCGAGCGACGCGTGCGCCCGCTCGCGGAACGGGCCGCCCGACGCGGTCAGGATGATCCTCTGCACGGCGCGCGCGTCGAGGGCGGCCGTGTGTGGCGGCAGGCACTGGAAGATCGCGTTGTGCTCGCTGTCGATCGGCAGCAACGTCGCGCCGCCGGCACGCACCGCGTCCATGAACAGCTCGCCGCCCATGACCAGCGCTTCCTTGTTCGCGAGCAGGATGCGCTTGCCCGCATGCGCGGCGGCCAGCGTCGACGCGAGTCCGGCGCCGCCGACGATCGCCGCCAGCACCGTGTCCGCGGCAGTCAGCGTCGCGACGGCGACAAGCCCTTCGTCGCCGGCGACGACTTCAGTGCCAGTGCCCGCGAGCGCCCGCGCCAGTTCCCGCGCCGCGACGGCGTCGTGCATCGCGGCGAGCTGCGGGCGGAAGCGCCGGCACAGCGTGGCCATGGCCTGCCAATTCCGACGCGCGGCGAGTGCCCCGACACGGTAGCGCTCCGGGTGCCGCGCGACGACGTCGAGCGTCGACGCGCCGATCGAGCCCGTGGCACCCAGCAACGCGAGCGTGCGCTGCGCCGTCATGCGGAGAACACGCGCATCGCGAGCGCAGCCAGCGGCAACGCGGCGAGCAGCGCGTCGATACGGTCGAGGATGCCCCCGTGGCCCGGCAGCACGCGACCGCTGTCCTTCACGCCCGCGACGCGCTTCAACCACGATTCGTACAGGTCACCGAGCACCGAAATCATCGTCAGCGCGACCGCTCCGATCAGCCATCCCGCGAGTGTAGCCGCGCCCGCACCGCGGGCAAAACCGGGGGTGACAACGGCCAGGATCGCGACGTACACGACAACCGCGACCACGGCGCCGGCAACCCCTTCCGACGTCTTGCCCGGGCTCACGAGCGGCGCGAGCTTGTGGCGCCCGAATGCGCGGCCACTGAAGTACGCGGCGGTGTCGGCGATCCAGACGACCGCCATCGTCGCCAGCAGCGTCCACGGCGAGCGGGCGTGCAAGTCGACGAGTGCCGCGACGAAGCCCGCGAACACCACGACGCCGGCCAGCCCCGTGCGCCAGGGCCCGATCCCGGTCCAGCGCCGGACGACCCACGGCAGCGCGACCCCGAGCCAGAACGCGCTGGCGACCACCAGCAGCGTCGTGATCGCCACGTCGACGCGCGTCGGCGGCGCGAGTGTGAGCAGCATCCACAGGCCGATCACCGCCGTTCCCAACGCCCCCTTGAAGCGCAGCGCCTGCGGGCGGGTGAAGCGCGCGAGCGTCTCCCATTCGGGCGCGGCAAGGAGGACCACGACGATGGCGACCAGCGCGAACCACTGCGTCGGCAGCAGGATGATCGCGGCCAGCGCGGCGGGCAACAGCACCGCGGCCGTCGCCACGCGCTGCGCGAGCGGGCTCATTCCTCGACGGCGAGCCGCGAGCCCGGCGCATTCGCGAGCTGCTCGCTCGTGCGGCCGAAGCGGCGCTCGCGGCGCGCGTACGACGCGATGGCGGCGTCGAACGCGGCCTCGTCGAAGTCCGGCCACAGGAGGTCGGTAAAGTGCAGCTCCGTGTAGGCGAGCTGCCACAGCAGGAAGTTGGAGACACGCTGCTCCCCGCCCGTACGGATGAAGAGGTCGGGCTCGGGCGCATAGCTCATCGCAAGGTAGGGGGCGATCGAATCCGGCGGCGGCACGGTGTCCGCCGCGAGCGCCTCGGGATGCGCACGGTAGAACGCATGCGCCGCCTGCGCGATGTCCCAGCGCCCGCCATAGTTGGCGGCGATCGTCAGCGTGAGCCGCGTGTTGCGCGCGGTGAGCGCCTCGCCGGCCGCGATCAGCTCGCGGATGCGAGGGTCGAACGGCGTCGTGTCGCCGACGATGCGAAAGCGGATCCCGTTGCCGTGCAGCTTGCCGACTTCCTGTTCCAGCGCGCGCAGGAACAGGTCCATCAGGATCGACACCTCGTCCGCCGGGCGCCGCCAGTTCTCGCTCGAGAATGCGAACAGCGTCAGGTACTCGACGCCGCGCTCGACCGCGTGCTTGACGACGGCGCGCACCGCCTCGACGCCGCGCTTGTGCCCGGCCACGCGCGGCAGGAATCGCCGCTTGGCCCAGCGGCCGTTGCCGTCCATGATGATGGCGACGTGGCGCGGGACCGCGCGGCTCGCGGGAATCTCGCGGGTGGACGACGGGAACATCGAGCGCAGCGCCGGACCGCCCGCGTCAGATCGCGAGCAGGTCCTTTTCCTTGTCCGCGAGCTGCTTGTCGACTTCGGCGATGAAGCGGTCGGTGAGCTTCTGCACGTCGGCCTGGGCGTGGCGCTCCTCGTCCTCCGAGACCGCATGATCCTTCAGCAGCTTCTTCAGCTGCTCGTTGGCGTCGCGGCGCACGTTGCGGATCGCGACGCGCGCGTTCTCCGCCTCGCCGCGGACGACCTTGATCAGGTCCTTCCGCCGCTCCTCGGTGAGCGCGGGCATCGGCACGCGGACGATGTCGCCGTGCGTGGCCGGGTTGAGGCCCAGGTCGGAGTCGCGGATGGCCTTCTCGACGACCGGGATCAGCTTCTTCTCCCACGGCTGCACGGCGATGGTCCGCGGATCCGCCAGCGTCACGTTGGCGACCTGCGCCAGGGGCATCATCGAGCCGTAGTAGTCGACATGGATATGGTCCAGCAGGCCGGTATGCGCGCGGCCGGTCCGGACCTTGCCAAGGTCCGCCTTCAGCGTCTCGACCGACTTGCCCATCTTCTGCTCGGCGGATTTCTTGACGTCGTTGATCATCGTGGTTTCCTCGCGTGCGCGCCGGCGGCGCCGATCAGCAGTGCACCAGCGTGCCCTCGTCCTCGCCCAGCACGACGCGCTTCAGCGCGCCGGGCACGAAGATCGAGAACACCTTGAGCAGCATGTTCTGGTCACGGCACAGTGCGAGGGCCGTCGCGTCCATGACCTTCAGGTTCTTGACGATCGCCTCGTCGAACGTCAGCGACGGGTAGCGCTGCGCCGTCGGATCCTTGACCGGGTCCGCCGTGTAGACGCCATCGACCTTCGTGGCCTTCAGCACGATGTCCACGCCCACCTCGCGGCCGCGCAGCGCGGCGGCCGTGTCGGTCGTGAAGAACGGGTTGCCGGTGCCGGCCGCGAAGATGACGACCTTGTTTTCCTCGAGGTAGCGCAGTGCCTTGCCGCGGATGTACGGCTCGGCGACCTGGTCGATGCGCAGCGCCGATTGCACGCGCGACTCGACGCCCGCGCGGCGCAGCGCGTCCTGCAGCGCGAGCGCGTTCATCAGCGTGGCGAGCATGCCCATGTAGTCGGCCGTGGCGCGGTCCATGCCGGCCGCGCCGGGAGCGACGCCACGGAAGATGTTGCCGCCGCCGATGACGATGGCCATCTGCACGCCCATCTGCAGCACGTCCGCGACTTCCGCCACGATGCGGTCGATGACCTGGCGATTGATCCCGTACGGGTCTTCGCCCATCAGCGCCTCGCCCGACAGCTTGAGCAGGATGCGCTTGTAGGCGGGCGCGGCCTTCGCCCGCGGCGCCGCGGCCCCGGAAGACGAAGAGGAAACGCTTTGCAGGGGCGCTACGTGCGGCGAGCTCATCGTGTTCCTCGTCGTGGGTTCAGCGTGGACGTGCGGTCATCGGCAACGGGCCTTCCGGGAATGCGTCAGGCCTTGGCCATCGCGGCCACTTCGGCGGCGAAGTCATCCTTCTTCTTCTCGATGCCTTCGCCGACGACGTACAGCGTGAAGCCGTTCACCGTGCCGCCCTGCGCCTTGGCGTAGTTGCCGACGGTCTGCTTGTCGTCCTTGACGAACGCCTGCGTCAGCAGCGTCACTTCGGCCAGGAACTTGGCGACCGCGCCTTCGACCATCTTCTCGACGATGTTGGCGGGCTTGCCCGACTCGGCGGCGCGCGCGGCGGCGATGCTGCGCTCGTGCTCGACGACGTGTTCGGCGATGCCGCTGCGATCGACCGCCATCGGCTTCGTGGCCGCGATGTGCATCGCGATGTCCTTGCCGAGCGCGGCGTTGCCGCCGGTCACGTCGACCAGCACGCCGATCTTGACGCCATGCACGTAGGACGCCAGCGTGCCCGCGGCGACGCGGCGGTGGAAGCGGCGGACGCTCATGTTCTCGCCGATCTTCTGCACCAGCGCGACGCGGTGCCCCTCGACCGTCTCGCCGGACGCGAGCTTGCAGTCGCCCAGCGCGGCGACGTCGGCCGGATTGTCGCGCGTGATCACCTGCGCGATCTCGTTGGCGAACGCCTTGAAGTCGTCGTTGCGAGCGACGAAGTCCGTCTCGCAGTTGACTTCGACGATCGCGCCCGTCTTCGCGTCCGGCGTCACGTAGAGGCCGATGACGCCTTCGGCGGCGACGCGGCCGGCCGCCTTGGACGCCTTGGCGCCCGACTTGATGCGCAGCAGGTCTTCCGCCTTGGCCATGTCGCCGTCGGCTTCCGTCAGCGCCTTCTTGCATTCCATCATGCCCAGCCCCGTACGGCTGCGCAGTTCCATCACCTTGCTTGCGGAGATGTCCGCCATTTGATGCACTCCCGACTGTTGAGTCCGGCGGGGAAAGGTTCCGCCCGGACCGGGTAAAAACAAGGGGGCGCGCGGCCCCCTCGTCTCACCGCTGAATGAATGCGAGTCGCTGCCGCCCGTGTCAGGCCGCTGCGTCTTCCTTGACTTCGACGAACTCGTCGCCGGCCTGGACGATCTCCTGGATCACCTGGCTCTTGCCTTCCAGCACCGCGTCCGCGACACCACGCGCGTACAGGCGGATGGCGCGGCTCGAGTCGTCGTTGCCCGGGATCACGTGCGTGATGCCGTCCGGCGAGTGGTTCGTGTCGACGACCGCGACGACCGGGATGCCGAGCTTCTTCGCCTCGGTGACCGCGATCTTGTGGAACCCGACGTCGATGACGAAGATGGCGTCCGGCAGCGCGTTCATGTCCTTGATGCCGCCCAGCGATTGCGCGAGCTTTTCCTTCTCGCGCGTCAGCGACAGCGCCTCGCGCTTGGACATGCGCTCGAACGTGCCGTCTTCCTGCATCTGGTCGAGGTCCTTCAGCCGCTTGATCGAGCCCTTGACCGTCTTGAAGTTGGTCAGCATGCCGCCGAGCCAGCGATGGTCGACGTAGGGCATGCCCGCGCGCTGGGCTTCCTCGGCGATGATCTCGCGCGCCTGGCGCTTGGTGCCGACGAACAGGATCGTCCCCTTGCGCGCCGCCAGCTGGCGCACGTACTTCATCGCCTCGTTGTACTTGTCGAGGGTCTTTTCGAGGTTGACGATATGGATCTTGTTGCGGTGCCCGAAGATGTACTCCGCCATCTTGGGGTTCCAGTACCGCGTCTGGTGGCCGAAGTGGACCCCGGCTTCCAGCATTTGACGCATCGTGACCGACATGGTGCTTCCTTTGTGTCAGGGTTGGTTGACCACCATCGGCAGCGTCGATCCGGCGTCGCGTACGCTTCGGGTCCGTTGCGGCTGCCCTGGGCTGGCCGCATGTTGGAACCGTGACACGTACGACGGACACCGCGGACACCCTGAACCTGCGCGATGTGCGAAGTTGACCGGCACCGGACCGTACGGGGGAATCCCGTGGCGAGCCCTGAGCCGACCCTAGCTAACTTGCTATTCTAGCACGGAAATGAGCCAAAACACGAGCCTCGCCGGCGCCTTTGCCACCCCGCTTGCCGGCTGGGCGTCCATCCTCGTCCAGGGCGCTGATGCGGCGGCGTTCCTGCACAGCCAGCTGTCCAGCAACGTCAACGGGTTGGCGCCTGCCCACGGACAGTACTCGAGCTACAACTCGCCCAAGGGGCGGATGCTGGCGACGCTCGTCGTCTGGCGCACCGGCGCCGATTACCGGCTGCTCGTCGCCGCCGACCTGGCCGAGCCCGTGCGCAAGCGCCTCGCGATGTTCGTGCTCCGCTCGAAGGTGACGCTGGCTGTGGAGCCGCGCGTGCCGATCGGGCTTTATGGCGACGCCCTCCCCGCCGCGCTGGCGACGGACGGGGTCGCTGCGGCCGTGGCATGGGGGGACTTCGCGTGGCGCGGCCACGCCGTGCTGCCACTCCCCGACGGCCGGATGGTCGCGCTGGCGGCCGCCGACACCCCGCAGCTGCCGCTCGCGGCCGGCTCGGAAGACGCCTGGACGTGGCTCGGCGTGCGCGCGGGCGTGCCGTGGATCACCGCGGCAACGTCCGACCAGATCATCGCGCAAAGCGCCAACTGGGAGCTGGTCGGCGGCGTCGACTTCCACAAGGGCTGCTATCCCGGCCAGGAGATCGTGGCGCGGATGCAGTACCTCGGCCGGCTCAAGGAACGGCTGTTCGCGTTCCACGCGGACACACCGCCGCCGGCGGCGGGCGAGGCGTTGCAGGCGGGCGACGAGGCCGCGAACGCGGGCATCGTCGTCAACGCCGCCGCGGCGCCCGCAGGCGGCAGCGACTTCATCGCGGTGACGCGGCTCGCGGCCCTCGAAGGCGGTGCCGTGCACCTGGCCGGCGCCCCGGCAACCGCGCTCGCGCCGCTGCCCCTGCCCTACGCGGTGCCCGCGCTCGAGAACGTGCGCGTGCGCCTCTGACGCCATGCGTTGCTGCCGGCCCGACGCCGTCCATCACGTGTACGTCTGGTATCGCGTCACCGGCGACGCCGGCTGCGCGCGTGCCGCGGTCACGGAGATGATGCTCGACATCGCGGCGGAGACCGGCGTCGTCGGCCAGCTGTGCGCACGCGCCGACGATCCGACGACGTGGATGGAGGTGTACGCCGACATCGACGACCGCGCGGAATTCGACGCGGCGCTCGCTCGCGCGTGCGCGGCCCACGGCGTGGACGCCTATGCCGACGGCGGCCGCCACGCCGAGTGCTTCAGCCCGATGGCCACGACGTTCGACATCTGACGATGTGCCTCGTCGCCGTCGCCGCCGGCCTCCATCCGCGCTACCGGCTCGTCGTCGCCGCCAATCGTGACGAGCATCACGAGCGCGCGACGCAGGGCGCGACGTGGCAGCCGGAAGGCTGGCTCGGTGGCCGCGACCTCAAGGCAGGCGGCACGTGGTTCGGCGTCACGCGCAGCGGGCGCTATGCGTTCGTGACCAACGTGCGTGAACCTGCGCGCTACGACCCCACGGCGCCGTCGCGCGGTGCGTTCGTGCCGGCATTGCTCGCGGACCCGCGGCCGCTCGCGGCGGCGCTCGCGGACCTCGTCGCCACGCGCCACGGCTACAACGGCTACAACGTCGTCGCGGGCGATCGCGACGGCGCGTGGTGGGCGAGCAATCGGGCGCCCGCCGGCGCGCCCGTCGCATTGGGTCGTGGCATCCACGGCGTCTCCAACGCGGCGCTCGACACCCCGTGGCCCAAGGTGGCGCACCTCCGCGCGGCGCTCGCGCGCTGGTGTGCAGACGGTGACGCGACGCTGGAGCCGGTCTTCACCGCACTCGCGGATCGCACGCTTGCGCCCGATGCCGAATTGCCGGCGACCGGCGTGCCGCTGGACGTCGAGCGCCGGATCTCGGCCGCGTTCATCCAGAGCCCGACGTACGGCACGCGCGCGTCGACGGTGTACACGGTCGACCACGCGGGCCGCGCCCATTTCGTCGAGCAGGCCTTCGGGCCTGACGGCGTCGTCGGCGCGCGCAGCGAGTTTCGCTTCGTCCTCGACGCGGCGGATCAGCCGTTGGCCGCGGAGCCCGCCGACGGTTGAAGCACGAGGCGGCCGGACGCCGCCATCGCTCGCAGGAAGCGGTCGCGCCCCCCTTCGATGTGGCGCTCCAGCATCGTCCCCGCGCGCGCCCGATCGCCGCGCTCGAGCGCCTCGACGATGTCGCGATGCTCGCGGTTGGACACGCGCAGCCCGCCCCCGAATGCGAGCCCGTGCCGGCGGTACAGCCGCAGCTCCTTGCCCATCGCGCGGTCGAGCGCTGCGAGCCGCGCGTTGCCGGTGGCCGCGTACAGCGCCTCGTGGAACTCGAGGTTCAGCGCTACGTAGCGATCGGCGTCACCGGCTTCCGCCGCGGTGTCGAGCGTATCGAGCATCCCGCGCAACGCGGCGAGCGCGCGCTGCGTGATGTTGGCGGCCGCCGACTCGCCTGCGAGACGGCCGAGGCTCGCACGGATGTCGAACAGGTTGACGACTTCGTCGAGCTCGAGCGCGCGCACGAACGCGCCGTGATGCGGGCGGATGTTGACGAGGCCCGAACGCTCGAGCAGCCGGCACGCCTCGCGCACCGGCGCGCGGCTGACGCCGAATTGCCCTGCCAGCGCGGATTCGTTCAGGTGCTCCCCGGGGGCGAATGCGCCGGCGACGATCATCGCCTCGAGCCGGCGCTCGATGTCGTCGACCGACGCGGCAGACGCCGGCGCTTCCGCCGCGTTGCGGCCTCTTGTCGCCATTTAAGGCTCCATGAACGATGGATTGCCGACAATCCTACTTATATTGACCACACAATGCTAGCATTGTACCGAATCCTGATGCGAGGCATCCATGAAGGTGACTGCTGTCGAG
Source organism: Pseudomonadota bacterium (assembly GCA_018241745.1). Classification (GTDB taxonomy): domain Bacteria; phylum Pseudomonadota; class Gammaproteobacteria; order Burkholderiales; family Casimicrobiaceae; genus VBCG01. Next base: position 76,970 of record JAFEDG010000001.1, on the reverse strand, counting down.
GCGCTCGTTGTCCACCCGGGCTGGCGCAAGAACCTGGTGTTCGTCCGCGTGGCCACCGATGCCGGCCTTGTCGGCTGGGGAGAGGCCTACAGCCAATACGACCGTGATCGCCCGATCGCGGCGCAGGTCGAGGAACTCGGCCGCTACCTTGTCGGCCGGGACCCGTTCCGCATCCGGCATTTCCTGCAGATCGCGTTCGACGACTACGCGCAGCGTCGCGCGTCGCTCGAGTACTGGTGCGCGGTTTCCGGCATCGAGGCGGCGTGCTGGGACCTGATGGGCAAGGCGACGAACCAGCCTGTCTACAACCTGCTGGGTGGCGCCGTACGGCAACGCATCCACGTGTACGCCAACGGGTGGAGCTACAAGATGCGCTCGCCCGACGACTTCGCGCGCGGCGCGGCGGCCGTCGTCGGCCAGGGCTTCGACGCGATCAAGTTCGATCCGCTGCCGCGCCCGTGGCGTACATACGTGCCGCGCGAGCACATCCGCCATTCGGTCAAGGTCCTGAAGGCCGTGCGCGATGCCGTGGGACCGGACGTCGAGCTGTTGCTGGACATCCATCGCCGGCTTGCGCCGATGCACGCAATCGAGCTCGCAAACGCGCTCGCCGAGTTCGAGCCGTACTGGTTCGAGGAGCCGTGCCAGGCCGAGAACATCGACGCCCTCGCGGAAGTGCGTGCCGCGTCGCCGATTCCCGTCGTCAGCGGCGAAGCACTGTACGGGCGCGCGGACTTCCGGCGCCTCTTCAACGCACGCGCCGTCGACATCATCAACCCCGACGTGTCGAACTGCGGCGGCATCCTGGAAATGACCTTCATCGCCGCCGCCGCCGAGGCGGAAATGGTCGCCGTCTCGCCCCACAACTACAACTCGACGACGCTGTCGCTGTCGGCCACCGTGCACGCGGCGGCGACGATGCCGAACTTCACGATCACCGAGTACTTCGTGCCCTACGAGCCGTTCGCCGACGTCGTCGCGCCCAACGCGCTGAAGCCGGTCAACGGCTACCTGCCGCTGCCTGAAGGTCCCGGGCTGGGGCTCGACATCCAGGAAGCCGCATTGCGCGCACGCCCCGGCAAGCCGTATGCGGCGCGCAGCTTCCGCAACTACGAGGACGACGACCATGACGAACACTGACCGCGCGCGCCGCCGCTTCATCGGCGCGGCGATGCTGCTCGGCGCCACGGCGCTGGCTACGCTCCCCGCCTATGCGGCCTACCCTGACAAGCCGATCAAGTTCATCTGCACGTCGGCCGCGGGCTCGCCGCTCGACGCGATGATGCGCCAGCTCGGCAAGCAGTTGAGCCAGGAACTCCACCAGTCGGTGATCGTCGAGAACATGGCCGGTGGGTCCGGCGCGGTCGGCATGTCGTACGCGCTCAACCAGCCGGCGGATGGCTATACGGTCGTCGCCGCGACGGGCACGACGTCGTTCATGATGGCGCAGGGCAACCTGCCGTTCAAGCCGGACAACTTCATCATCGTCCGTGGGTTGCAGGCGGAACCGAGCGCGGTGGCCGTGCGCAAGGACAGCCCGTACACGTCGCTCCCGCAACTGGTCGATGCGCTGCGCAAGACGCCGGACAAGGTGAACGTCGGCGGCTATGCGAGCGCGGGCTTCCACCAGTTCGTGTTCTACCGGTTCCAGCAGGTGGGCGCCTTCAAGACCGAATGGATCCCGTTCCAGGGCGGCAACCAGGCCGCCGAAGCGCTGCTCGGCGGCCATATCGACGTCGCGATCATGACGCCCAGCTCGGCGACCGGCCAGATCAAGGCCGGCGACTTGCGGCTGCTGGCCATCAGCACGGCGTCACGCGACCATTTCTTCCCCGACGTGCCGACGTTCAAGGAACAGGGCTTCGATGTCGTCGAGTCGATCTGGCGCGGCGTCATGGTCAAGGCAGGCACGCCGCCCGACGTGCTGGCGACGCTCAACGCGGCGTTCGACCGGATCGAGGCGTCGGCGGAGTGGCAGAAGTTCATGCAGACGAACATGCAGTCGCCGCTGCACAAGTCGACGGCCGACATGCAGGCGCAGTTTCGCGACGAAGTGACGTCGCGGCACGCATTCCTGAAGTCGATCGGCGTCGCGCAATAACGCGCGCTCAGTCGCGCAGCACGCACCGCATCGTGCGATGCGGCAGCCCGGCTTCCATGTACTCGTCGCCTTCGGGGACGAAGCCTGCGCGCGCGTAGAACGGCACCGCGTAGGCTTGCGAATGGAGCACGAGCTCGGTGTAACGGAGCCGCCTGGCCTCGTCGATCAGCGCGTCGAGCAGCGCGGCGCCGACGCCTTGCCCGCGCCACGCAGCGAGCACCGCCATGCGCCCGATCTTCTGCGCCGGCAACAACCGGCCGCAGCCGATCGGCGCGCCGTGCGCGTCGACGGCGAGCGCGTGCAGCGAGCGCGCATCGTCGTCGTCCCATTCGAGCGCGGCCGGGATCGCCTGCTCGTCGATGAACACGGCCGTGCGCACCGCGCGCAGCGCGGCCTCGGCGTCGTGCCAGCGCACGAGACGGACGGCGTAGCCCGCGCTCATCGCGCCACCGCCACGTGCAGCGTCGCTTGCCCGTCGCGCACGGCCAGCGTCGCGTGGCCGCCGACCGGCAGCGTCAACTTGTCGCGCACGTGGCCGAACGGCAGCCCGGTATAGATCGGCACCGCGACGCGCGCGCGCAGGTGCTCGACGACGCTGGCAAGGTCGTAGCCCGCGTCGTGATCGAACAGCCGGTATTCGGTGAAGGCGCCCAGCACGATCGCGCGTTGGGCATCGAGGCAACCGGCGAGGTGGAGCTGGTAGAGCATCCGCTCGATCCGGTACGGATGCTCGCCGACGTCCTCTAGGAACAGGATGCCGTCGCGCACGCCCGGCCAGTACGGCGTGCCGGCGAGCGACGCGACCATCGCGAGGTTGCCGCCCCACAGCGTGCCCGCGTGCTCGCCGTCGGGGCCCTGCGTGGCGAACCCCGCATCGTCGGCATCGGTGTCGAGCATCCGGAAGCAATGCTCGAGCGTGAACGCCGACGGCGCCTCGGCGCCGAAGTCATAGCCCGCCATCGGGCCCGCGAGGCTGCCGCGTCCGGTCCTGGCGAGCATCGCAAGCTGGAACGCCGTGAAATCGGAATGGCCCAGCCAGGTCGTGGGTGCCCGCGCGATCACGCGGAAGTCGATGCGCGGCAACAGCCGCGTCCATCCGTAGCCGCCGCGCACGGCCACCGCAACGTCGGCGCCACTCGCTGCCGCGCGCATCACCGCGGCGAGTCGCGCGTCGTCGTCGCCCGCGAATCGCTGGTGGCGCTCGAGTGCGCTGTCGTCGAGCACGACGCGGGCGCCGCGCGCCTCCAGCAGCGCGACGGCACGATGCACGGCCGCCGGGTCGGTCGCATGGCCCGACGGCGCGTAGACGTAGAACGTGCGCGCGCTCATCGTCCGCGCCGTGTCGCGAAGAACCCGGACAGCAACGCGCCACATGCGTCGGCGCGCACACCCGACGTCACCGTCGCGTGGTGGTTGAGGCGCGGCTCGGCCATCAGGTCGACGACGGAGCCGCACGCGCCGGTCTTGGGATCGTGCGCGCCGAACACGAGCCGCGCGATCCGCGCGTGCTGGATCGCGCCTGCGCACATCGCGCACGGTTCCAGCGTGACGACGAGCGTGCAACCCGGCAGCCGGTAGTTGCCGCGCGCGCGCGCGGCCTCGCGCAGCGCCGCGATCTCCGCGTGCGCGGTCGGGTCGGAGCTTGCGACCGGCGCGTTGCCGCCGCGACCGATGATCGTGCCCGCCTCGTCAATCACCAGGGCGCCGACCGGCACTTCGCCGCGCGCGGCGGCGTCGCGCGCGAGATCGAGCGCGACATCCATCCAGCGCTCGTCGTCCGGCGTCGTGGTCACGCGCCCACCTCGCGCTGGTAGAACAGCAGGTCGAGTTCCGGCGCGTGGCCCGTGATCTGCGTCAGCAACGTGTGTACCTGGCCGCGGTGGTGCGTCTGGTGGTTGAACCAGTGCGCGAGCGCCGGCGCGAGCCGTTGCTCGTGAATGTCGGGCGACGACACGCGGCGGTAGCGGATCACGCCGGCGAGCGCAGGCTCGTCGAGGCCCGCCACATAGTCGACGATCCGCCGGTCCTCGACCTCGCGCGCCGCCGCAAGCGTTGCGAAATCGTCGCAGACGATCGCATCGAGCCGGTCCGGCGCGTCGCCTTCGCCGGTGAAGCGGCGCATCCAGATCCGGTCGGTCGCCAGCAGGTGGTTGAGCGTGCGATGGACCGAGCCGAAGAACGCGCCGCGGTCGGCGCGGTAGTCGGCATCGGGGAGCGCGCGTGCGGCGCCATACAGCCGGCGGTTCGCCCAGCCGTTGTAGCCGGCGAACATCGCGAAATGGTCCTTCATCGGGCCTAAGCGCGCGCTTGCGATCAAGATGCGCGCAAGATTACCGCATCAGCCCGCGGCACCTCGCAACGGCAGCGTGATGCGCGCACGCAGCCCGCCGCCAGGCGCGTCGTCGAGCGTCAGTGTGCCACCGTGCGCACGCGCCATCCGCTCGACGATCGCGAGGCCCAGCCCCGCGCCTGCCGTGCTGCCGCGCGCGGCGTCGCCACGGCGGAACGGCTCGCGCAGGGCGTCGCGGCCGGCGGCCGGGATGCCGCTGCCCGCGTCGCTGACCTCGATCCACGCTCCATCGCTGTCCTGCCCGGTCCGCACCGTGACCGGGGGCTTGCCATGGCGCCATGCGTTCTCGACCAGGTTGGCCACGGCGCGCCGCATGCCTTGCGCGCGCATCGGCAGCAGTGCGGGCGCGCCGAGCGCCAGGCCCAACGCGCGGCCCTCGTCGCGCGCACCGCCTGCCACGGCTGCCGCGACCGCATCGAGCGACGAAGGTGTCCGCGCCTCGCCGTCGTCGGCGCGCGCGTAGTCGAGGAACTGGCCGACGACGCCATCCATCTCGTCGATGCTCCGGGTCATGCCGGTGATCAGCGCGCCGTCGCCGCGCTGCTCGGTGGGCGTGCGCAGGATCTCGACGCCGAGCCGCAGCTTGGTCAGCGGCGTGCGCAGGTCATGCGAGATGCCGGCCAGCATCAGTGCGCGCTCGCGGTCGTTCCGCGCGAGATCCTCGACGAGCTGGTTGAAGCCGCGTGCAAGCGCGGCGATCTCGGTGGCCCCGGTCTCGGGCAGCCGCTCGGGCGTCCCGCCGCGCGCGAGCACGCCGGAGGCGGTGACCACGCGCCGCAGCGGCGCGTCGAGCTTGCGCTGGACCAGCAACGCGCCGAGCAGCGCCACCAGCGCGCTGACCACGGTGGCGACGATCCATGCGCCGGTCGCCTCGCGCGCCGGCAGCGAATTGGGCAGCACGACCCAGTAGTCGACGCCGTCGAGCGCCAGCCGCAACTGGAAGCTGCCGCCGTTGTCGCGCCGCCACAGGGCCTCGATGCCTTCCGCCGCCACGCGCTCGGACACGTCGCGGACGAACGCGCGCTCGATCGGCGCGAGCGGCGCCGTCCGCACCGCCGGTCCGATTGCGGCGTCCATCTGCACGGCGCGCGCGTTGAATGCGTCGACGTAGGCGCGCCGCGCGTCGGGCGGCAGCGCGACGAGGCCCGCGCGCATCGCCGCGATGTCGCGCGCGAGCGCCGCAGCGACGCGCGTGACGCGCGGCTTCAGCACCAGCTGGCGCACGATCAGGAAGCTCGCGAGCTGCGCGACGACGATCAGCCCCACCAGCAGCCAGCCGGTGCGTGCGAACAGGCTGCGTGGCACGAGGCTCACGGGGTCGCCCCTGCGATCGCGCGCTTCGTCCAGCGAGGCATCGTCACGCGCCGGTGCTGACCCGGTCCTCGGGCACGAACACGTAACCCACACCCCACACGGTCTGCAGGTGGCGCGGCGTGGCCGGATCCGCCTCGATCAGCTTGCGCAGCCGCATCACCTGCACGTCGATGCTGCGGTCGGTGGCGACGTGGTCGCGGCCATACGCGAGTTCGATCAGGCGGTCGCGGCCGAGCGGACGGTTCGGATTCTGCGCAAGCACGCGCAGCAGGTTGAACTCGCCGGTCGTCAGCGGCACGTCTTCGGTGGCGCCGTCGACCGCCCGCGTCAGGCGCCGCTCCGCGAGGTGCAGCGTGAACGCGCCGAAGCTCACGCGCCCCTCGTCGCGCAACGGTCCCGCGTGCGCGCCGAGCACGTTTTGCCGGCGGACGAGCGCCTGGACGCGCGCGAGCAGCTCGCGCGGATTGAACGGCTTGGGCAGGTAATCGTCGGCGCCCATCTCGAGGCCGATGATGCGGTCGACCGGGTCGCCGCGCGCAGTCAGCATGATGATCGGGATCGTCTCGCCTTGCGCGCGGAGCCGCCGGCACGCGGCCAGGCCGTCCTCCCCCGGCATCATCACGTCGAGCACCAGCACGTCGAAGCGTTCGCGCGCGAGCAGCCGGTCGAGCCCGTCGGCGCCGGGCACGGTTCGCACGGCGTAGCCCTGCTCGGTGAGGTAGCGCTCGAGCAGGCCCCGCAGTTCGGCTTCGTCGTCGGCGACGAGGACACGGGCGATCGGTTCGGCCATGGTCGGGTTCGGGTCAGGCGCGGCGCGCAACGCCGGCCGCGATGTCCGCATGCTAACGGCCGCCGCGGCCGCCCCGGCCGCCAATCATGACAAACGGTGACAGCGCGGGGCAGCCGCTCACCGCTTGTCACCGAAACCCCTGTCCGCGTGATCGGCCATTCATGGCTTGCATGCATCGTGGCGCCACGCCCGCCGCTCGCGGGCCCGAACCCCACGACAGGAGATTTCGATGAAGAACCGCACGCTCGCAATCCTGCTTTCGCTGGCCGGTGCCACGCTGGTCGCCACCGCCACCCCCGCCGCCGCGTACACGCGCCACGTCGTCCATGGCAATGCGGAAGGCGGCAAGACCGCCACGACCGTCGTCGGCCGCGAAGGACCCGACGGCGGTGCCTACGGCCGTGCCCGCGTGACCAAGACGGACGGCCAGGGCGACGTGACGACGGCGGGCGGCAGCGCCTTTCGCGGTCCCAACGGCGCCAAGGGTGCGCGCGCCGGCAAGACTACGGTCAACGCCGACGGGTCGGCGACGCATGCCAGCGGCTTCGCGGCAAGTGGCAGCAAAGGCACGGTCGCGAGCCAGGGCAGCGCCACGCGCGATGCGTCCGGCAACATCGACCAGAGCCGCACGACGACCGCCACCAGCGCGACGACCGGCAATTCGGTCAAGGCGACCGAGAGCTACAACTCGGAGACCGGCGTGACGCGCAGCGCCACCTGCTACAACGCGAGCGGCGCGACGATCGCGTGCCCGACGCGCAACTGACGACGTGGGCACCGTAATGCGCATGACCTTTCGACGGGTGCTCGCGCCGCTCGCCGCGGCGCTGGTCGCCATGGCGCTGCTTGGCGGTGGCGTGCGGACCGCGGCCGCGCAGGACGCCAACCAGGGCGACCGCGCGGCCAAGGCCGCCGCTGCCTTGAAGGAGCGGTTCGCGGCGGCCGACGCCAACGGCGACGGCAAGCTGACGAAGGCCGAAGCCGAGGGCCACATGCCGTTCGTGTACAAGCACTTCGACGAGATCGACACCGCGCACGCCGGCACGGTGACGATGGCGGACATCGCCCGCTACGCCGCCGCCCAGCGGGCGAAGCGCAACGCCGACTGACGTCGATGGCGACGCTCGCGACGGGCACGCCCGCCGCGGTCTTCGGGCCGTGGGCCGCGGGCGTGTTCGCCGTGACGCTGGGTGCGGCGCTGGTCGAAGGCGTCGTGCGCACGCGGCGTGGCGGTTACGACTGGAAGGCGTTCGCCGCGACCCTCGGCGACGCCGTCGTCCGCCGCGGCGTCGACGCGACCGGCGTGTCGCTGGTCGCGCCACTGTTCGCATTCGCGTATCGCGAGCGCATCGCGACGCTGTCGCTCTCCACCGCCGCCGCGATCGCGATCCTGTTCGTCGCCAGCGAGTTCGCGTACTACGTCTACCACCGCATCGCGCATCGCACCCGCTGGTTCTGGGCGTCGCATGCCGTCCATCACACGCCGAACGAGCTGACGCTCGCGGCGGCGATGCGCCTGGGCTGGACCGGCAAGTTCACCGGCGCTGCGCTGTTCTTCGCCCCGCTCGTGTGGCTGGGGTTTCCGCCGGCGGCCGTCGGCGCGACGCTCGCGTTCAACCTGCTCTACCAGTTCTGGCTTCATGCGCCGTGGATGCCGCGCCTGGGCCCGCTCGAATGGGTCCTCAACACGCCGACGCACCACAAGGTGCACCACGCCGCCAATCCCGAGTACCTCGACTGCAATTACGGCGGCGTGCTGATCGTGTTCGACCGGCTGTTCGGCACGTTTGTCGACCTCCGTGACGACGTGCCGCCGCGCTACGGGCTCGTCGAGCCGGTGCGCACCTACAATCCGCTTGCGCTCGGCGTGCACGGCTGGCGCACCATGGCGCGCGAGGTGCGCACGGTTCGCGGGTGGCGCCGGATCGGCGCGTGGTTCGCGCCTCCGGGCACGCGTGCCGTGGAACCGGTCGCGTATGCTGTGAGGCCCCAATCGTGAGGCCGCCTACTGCATGTCCGACTCCGATCTTGCGATCGACGCCCGCGCCGCCGACCTCGGCCACGGGCTCGTCGTCCGCCGCCTGCTCCCGTACGCGAAGCGCCGCATGGTCGGCCCGTTCGTGTTCCTCGATCATGCCGGCCCGGTGACGTTCGCGGCCGGGACCGCGCGCCGCGCGGACGTGCGGCCGCATCCACACATCGGCCTCGCCACGGTCAGCTACCTGCTCGACGGCGCGGTCACGCATCGCGACAGCCTGGGCTACACGCAGGTGATCACGCCGGGTGACGTCAACTGGATGACCGCAGGGCGCGGCATCGTGCACTCGGAGCGCTTCGAGGACGCGGCGCTGCTCGCGAGCACGGGCCTCGAGCTGCTGCAATCGTGGGTCGCGCTGCCGGACGAGGACGAGGAGATCGCGCCCGCGTTCGATCACTACGGCGCGGCGACGCTGCCGACGGCGGAGCACGCCGGCGTGTGGCTGCGTGTCGTCGCCGGCAACGCCTACGGGCTCGCGAGCCCCGTGCGCACGCGCTCGCCGCTGTTCTACGTGCACGCGCAGCTGGAGGCGGGCGCGACGCTCGACGTGCCGGCGTCGCTCGGCGAACGCGCGGTCTACGTGCCGCGCGGCGCGCTCGGCGTGGACGGCGTCACGCTCGAGCCGGGACGCATGCTGGTGCTTGCGGACGGCCGAGACGTCACGTTGCGCGCGACGGCGCCGGTCACGGTCATCGTGCTGGGCGGAGCGCCGCTCGGCGAGCGCCACATCTGGTGGAACTTCGTCTCGTCACGGCGCGAGCGGATCGAGCAGGCGAAGGCCGACTGGCAAGCGGGCCGCTTCGAGCTGCCGCCCAACGATCACGACGAGTTCATCCCGCTGCCCGCGGGGGCGTTCGGCTAGGCCGCGAGCGGCGCCTCGAGCAGGCACCCGAACTCGCGCGGGAAATCCACCGACACGCGCGCGTGCACTGCGCCCTGGCGGTCGTAGAACCGCTGCGTGCCGCGACACGTGAACACCCCTTCGTGCCAGATGTTGGCGTGGATGTAGAGCCCACGCGAGCCGTCGAAGCGGAAGCACACGAAGTCCTCGGGCTTGACGTCGTCGCCCGGCAACGCGAGCGGCACCATGAACGGCGCGCGCTCGATCGGAAAGAACAGCTGCCCGCCGTCCGGGTGGTAGTTGCAATGCCACAGCAGCATCCGCGCAGGCGGCCGCGCATGCATCTCGTCGGCTGTCGTGGGCTCGTCGGCATACGCGAGGATGTAGTGGCCGTCGACGGCCTCGTTGCGGCCGTACAGGATGTCGCCCTTCCATTCGCTCACGAAGACGCCTTCGGTCGTGCCGCCCTCGTCGCCCGAATCCTCGTCGACGGGACGCCAGCCGCGCGCAGGCCAGCGCGTGATCTCGACGTTGCATTGCGCGCGATCCTCGACCAGGCGGCCATAGCCACGCAGGGTGTCGTCGGTGGCATCCACGACGGGCATGCGGACGCGGCGCAGGTTGGCGGGAACGGCGGGATTGAGGTAGTCGGGCGCGGGAGGCATGGTGCAAGCATACCGCCTGCCTCGCGGACCAAAGGCGTACGATGATGCGCACGTCGCAGCATGCCCGGGGAGGAGCGATGCCATCGTTACGAATCGCCACGCTGTTGATCCTGTGCGGGTCGCTGGCCATGCCGGCCCACGCGAGCCTCAGTGATGGCCTCGACGCGCTGCGCAAGCGCGACTACGCGACCGCAGCCAAGGAGCTGCGTCCGCTCGCAGAGAAGGGCGACGCCGAAGCGCAATACCGGATCGGCCGCATGTACGAGTTCGGTGCCGGTTACCCGAAGGACATGGCGCAGGCGATTGCCTGGTACACGAAGGCAGGGAACCAGGGCCATGCCGATGCGCAGCAGGAGCTCGGCGTCATCTACGCGCTGGGCGACGGCGTGCCCAAGAACGACAAGCTGGCCGCGACGTGGTTCGATCGCGCAGCGGACCTCGGCAACGCGACGGCGCAGTACAACCTCGGCCTGATGTACGCCAAGGGCACCGGCGTGCCCCTCGACAACGCGCAGGCGGTCGGCTGGTGGCGCAAGGCCGCGCAACAAGGCGAGCCCAACGCCCAATTCAAGCTGGGCGTCGCCTACCAGAACGGCGAAGGCGTCGCGGCGAACCCGGTACTCGCCTATGCCAACTACGCCGTCGCCGCACGCAACGGGTACAAGGATGCCGCGGCGTATCGCGACGACGTCGGCAAGGCGTTGCCGCCGGCGCAGCGGCAGGCGGCGCAGGCCGCCGCGGACGCGTGGAAGCCGGGCCAGCCGATGCCGACCGTGATTGCCGGCGTCCCGACGGCCGCCGCCGGGCCTCCGCACAAGGATTCCTGCGCCGCGAGCGGCAAGCTCGGCGGCCAGCCGTTTACGGCAACCCATTGCGCGATCGCGATGATGGGCGACCAGCACAGCGTCGACATCTGGTTCAACGAAGCGCCGCTCAGCCCCGAGGACGTCGACGGCTTCCAGCTCTCGTCCTATGCCAAGGCCGATCCTGGCGGCAAGCAGCGCACGCTCGTGCAGGTCATGTTCTGTCCGGGCGGGGGCAAGACGATCGCCAATCCCGCGGCCGTGAGGACGATAGACCTCAACACCAATCACGCGAAGTCACCGCTGGCCGGCGTGCAGTGGTCGCTCGAGCCCAAGGATTTCAAGGTCGAGAAGCTGTCCGGCGAATTGCGGCCCGGCGGCGTGCTTGCCGGCCGCATCACCGCCGCGCGCGGGTCGACGACGCTCGCGCTCGATTTCGATCTCGTCCTGCCCGCGAAGGATGCCGCGGCAGGGCTTACCTGCAACTAGCGGGCACGATGACCAGGAACATAGGACGCGCGCGCTGCGCATGGGCCGACGGCGACGAGCGGATGGGTGCCTACCACGACGACGAGTGGGGCGTGCCCGAATACGACGCCCGCGCGCTGTGGGAAAAGCTGATGCTGGACGGCTTCCAGGCCGGACTGTCGTGGCGCACGATCCTCCACAAGCGCGACGCGTTCCGCAAGGCGTTCAAGGGCTTCGAGCCGGCCAAGGTCGCGCGCTTCACCGAGCGCGACGTCGAGCGCCTGCTCGGCGACGCTGGCATCGTCCGCTCGCGCGCCAAGATCGAGGCCGTGATCGGCAACGCGAAAGCCTACCTGGCGATGCAGAAGGCAGGCGAGGACTTCGCGAAGTTCTGCTGGGCCTTCGTCGACGGCAAGCCGTTGCGCACGACCGGGAAGATCCCGGCGCAGACGCCACTGTCGGAGCGCGTGTCGCGCGAGCTGAAGGCGCGTGGATTCAAGTTCGTCGGGCCGACGATCGTGTACGCGTGGATGCAGGCGGTCGGCATGGTCGACGACCATCGCGCGCCGTGCTTCCGGGCCGCGCGCAAACGCTAGAGCGCGGGCTTCGCCACCATCAGCCAAAGGATCAGCAGCACGCCGGCGAAGGCCGGAACTCCGAGCGCGCTCCAGATGCGCACCATCACGTTGAATGTCGGTGGCAGCGGCATGCCCTCGCGCGCGGCAATAGTGGCGATATCTCGCATCCTGACCTGCAACCACACGACGGGCAGCCAACACGCGCCAACCAGCGCATACAGCCCAAGTGAAAGCGCGATCCACGCTGTCGTGAGTGGCACGCCGGCCACGCGCGCAAGCGCGATGCCAGTCAGCGGCTGCACGACGACGGCCACGGCCGTGAACACCGTGTCGGCCAGCACAACATCCCGTGCTACCGCGGCGATCACGCGCGCGTCCTGCGTGCGCACTGCGCGGATGAAGAAGAACGCGATACCCGCGCCTGTCCCCATCAGCACGGTGGCGGACACCACGTGAACCCACTTGAGTACCAGCCAGAGGGTCATACCGGCGCCTCGTCGATGCGTGTCGACATCCCCCACATCGCAAACATCGGCGCGAAATCAGACAGCGTGAGCTGCCCCATGCAAGGGTAGGCGCCGGTCGCGAGCACTTCGCCGCGCGCCATGCGTTTCACCAGCAAGACCGCAGCGAAGCATGGGATTTCCGGTCCGGCACGCGCAGGTGTCACGAGTTGCCATACGCGACGCAACCGTCGGCCATCGGGAACGCGCACCGTCACCGCAATGGCCATTCCTCCGAGGTCGCCCGCCCAACGATCGAACAGCGGAGCCCAGCGGTCGAGGGAGATGGCGACCCCCGCCACCGGCAGCGCCAGGCCGCAGCGCCGCAGGGCGGCAAGCATCCACAAGGCAACATGCTGCACCTTGAACTCCAATGCCGCATCGAAGGTCACCGTCGATACCGACGCGTAGCGCTGCGGGAAGAGGGCCAAATCCGGGACGTCGCACGCGGCGGCCCAGCGCCGCGTTTGGGCTACCTCGACGGACCGGAGGTCCATCCATCCCCAGCTGGATTGCCAGCGGCTCTCGCGCCAAACGTCGAAGCGTCGTCCCAGGTACCCGAACACCGCAGCCAGCGTTGCCTCTCCACGCGGTGCCCGCTGACCCGGCGCGATGACGGTTTCAATGGCCTCGATGCCAGCGGGTGCTTGCGCCAGCGCATCGACGACCGCGGCGGACAACGCGGGTAGTGTGCTCGCGCCGGTAACGCACGCGACACCCGCGTCGCGTGCTGGCGCATCCAGCGCCCGCGCAAACCCCGTCACGAAAGCGCGGCCGTCGGCAAGATCGACGTAGTGGATCCCACACGCAATGCAGGCGCGGGCCACCGCATAGCCTTGCCCCTGGAACGGACCGACGCAGGAAATGACGACGTTGGGCGAAATGTCCTGGAGACGCTGCCGGAAATCCGCATCCGCGATGTCGAGCGCCATCGTGCGCACATGTCCGGCCCCTGCGACATGCGCCCCGCGGCGCCCCGCGCTGATGACGTCGATACCGGCGTCCCCGGCCAGCGCGCGCACGATACGCGCACCGAAATTTCCGGCACCCCCAAGCACGAGCACGCGCATGCCGCCACTCTAGCGCGAGGCGTGGCGAGCGTGATGCGCGAAATGATCGCCGAGGAACGTCGCGATGAAGTAATAGCTGTGGTCGTAACCCGGCTGCATCCGCAGCGTCAACGGATGTCCCGCGGCGGCACATGCGTCGCGCAGCCGCTCGGGCTGCAACTGGGTGGCGAGGAATTCGTCGGCGTCGCCCTGGTCGACGAGGATCGGTAGCCGTTCGCGTGCCGAGGCGATGAGCGCCGTGGCGTCCCAGGCGCTCCACATTTCTTCATCCGGGCCCAAATACGCGGTAAATGCCTTCCGGCCCCATGGCACCGACGACGGCGCGACGATCGGCGAGAACGCCGACACGCTGCGATAGCGACCAGGATGGCGCAGCGCGGTGACGAGTGCGCCGTGCCCGCCCATCGAGTGTCCGCAGATCCCGCGCGCGTCAGTAGCCGCGAAGTGCCGCTCGACGAGCGCCGGCAGCTCGCCGGCAATGTAGTCCTGCATCCGGTAGTGCGCGGCCCACGGCGCCTGCGTCGCGTTGACGTAGAAGCTCGCGCCCTGCCCCAGGTCCCACGCGTCGTCGTCGGCGACGGCCTTGCCGCGCGGGCTCGTGTCAGGCGCGACGACGATTACGCCATGCGCCGCCGCATGCGCCTGTGCGCCGGCCTTCGTGACGAAGTTCTGCTCGGTGCACGTGAGCCCCGACAGCCAGTAGAGCACCGGGCAACGCTCGCCGCGCAGCGCCTGCGCGGGCAGGTACACGCCGAACTTCATGTCGCAGCCGAGCGCCGACGAGGCGTGCTTCCACACCTCCTGGCGGCCGCCGCAGCTCGCGTGCTGCTCGACGCGTTCCATCGCGTCAGTAGTGGATGACGGAGCGGATGGACTTGCCCTCGTGCATCAGGTCGAACGCCTCGTTGATCCGCGACAGCGGCATCGTGTGCGTGACGAACGGCGCGAGCTCGATGGCACCGCTCATCGCGTCCTTCACCATGCCGGGCAGTTGCGACCGTCCCTTGACGCCGCCGAAGGCCGTGCCCTTCCACGTGCGGCCGGTGACGAGCTGGAACGGCCGCGTCGAGATCTCCTGTCCCGCGCCCGCGACGCCGATGATCACGGACTGTCCCCAGCCGCGATGCGCGCATTCGAGCGCCGCGCGCATCACGCCTACGTTGCCGATGCATTCGAACGAATGGTCGACGCCCCAGCCCGTCATCTCGACGATCACCTGCTGGATGGGCTTGGCGTGGTCCTGCGGGTTCAGGCAATCGGTGGCGCCGAAGTGCTGCGCCAACGCGAACTTGGACGGGTTGGTGTCGACGGCGATGATGCGCCCCGCCTTCGCCTTGCGCGCGCCCTGCACGACAGCGAGCCCGATGCCACCCAGCCCAAACACGGCGACAGAATCGCCGGGTTGCACCTTGGCCGTGTTCCACACGGCGCCCAGGCCCGTCGTCACGCCGCAACCCAGCAGGCACACCTGCCCCGGATTCGCCGCCGGATCAATTTTCGCCAGCGAGACCTCGGCCACCACGGTGTACTCGCTGAACGTCGAGCAACCCATGTAGTGGTACAGCGGCTTGCCCTGGTACGAGAAGCGCGACGTGCCGTCGGGCATCACGCCCTTGCCTTGTGTCGCGCGGACGGCGACGCACAGGTTGGTCTTGCCGGATTTGCAGAACAGGCACTCGCCGCACTCGGCCGTGTAGAGCGGGATGACGTGATCGCCCGGCCGCACCGACGTCACGCCTTCGCCGACCTCCATCACGATGCCCGCGCCCTCGTGCCCCAGCACGCACGGGAACAACCCTTCCGGGTCCGCGCCGGACAGCGTGAACGCGTCGGTGTGGCAGACGCCCGTGTGCGTGATCCTGACCAGCACCTCGCCCTTCTTCGGCGGTGCGACGTCGATCTCGACGATCGCGAGCGGCTTGCCCGCGGCGAATGCTACGGCGGCACGTGATTTCATCAGTCCTCTTTCATTCCGGTGGCCTTTACGACGGCGCCCAGCCGCGCGCGTTCCTCGTCGACGAACTTGACGAATGATGCGCGCGTGCCGCCGATGGGCTCGATGCCGAGTCCCTTCAGCCGCTCGACGGTGGCCGGATCCTTCATCGCCTTGTCCACGGCCGCCGCCATGCGGTCGAGGATGTCCACCGGCGTCCCCGCCGGCGCGTGCACGCCGGCCCAGTGCGCGATCCGGATGTCGGGAAATCCCTGCTCCGCGGCCGTCGACAGTTCCGGATAGGCGGAGATGCGCGTCGTCCATGTGTCCGCCAGCGCCTTGAGCTTGCCGCTCTTGAGATACGGAAGCACGACGATGCTCGCCTCCGACGTCGCGTCGACCTGGCCCGCGAGCACGGCGGTCACCGACTCGCCGCCGCTCTTGTACGGGACGAGGTCCAGCTTCGCGCCGTAGTTCTTGTCGAGGATCCCCTCGACGAAGTGCGGCGTGCTGCCGGTGCCGGCAGTGGCGAAATGCAGCCCCGCGCCTTTCTTCGATGCGTCGACGAACTCCTTCAGGTTCTTGTAGGGCGACGACGCGGGCACGATGATCACCGACGGCGCAAGCCCGATCATCGCGACGGGCACGAGCTCGCTGTCCTTGTACGGCACCGTGCGGATCATGCTGTTGGAGATGACGCCGGCCGCGCTCACGAGGAACGTGTAGCCATCGGGCGCGGCCTTCGCGACGAGGTTGGTGCCGAGCACGGCGCCCGCGCCGGGCTTGTTCTCGATGACGATCGCCTGGCCCAGCACCTTGGACGCGCCCTCGGCGGCCGCGCGCGCCATCAGGTCGTTGGCGCCGCCCGCGGAAAACGGGACGACCCAGTGGATCGGACGCGATGGCCAGGCATCGGCCGCGACGGTCGCGCTGGCGGCACCCAGCATCGATGCGACGAGCGCCACGGCGGCGAGCGTGCGGGTGGGACGGTTCATGGGGACTCCTCCTCGATGGGTCGATCGGCGCGGTGGGGGACGCCTGGTCAGGCAGCGGGAAGCACGAGGTGCGTCGAGTGCTTCACTTCCTCCATCACCGCATACGTACGGGTCTCGCGCACCCCCGGCAGTTGCCACAATACCGCGCCGGCGAAGCGTCGATAATCCGCCATGTCCGCGCTGCGCGTCTTGAGCAGGTAGTCGAAGCCCCCCGCGACCATGTGGCATTCGAGTATCTCCGGACGCACCTGCACGGCCGCCTTGAACGCCTCGAACACGTTGGGCGTCGTGCGGTCGAGGAGCACCTCGACGAACACGAGCATGCCGGCACCGAGCTTGGCGGGATCGAGACGCGCCTCGTAGCCCCGGATGTAGCCCTCGTGCGTGAGGCGCTGGATGCGCGCCAGCACGGCGGTCGGCGACAGCCCCACTCGCTCCGCCAGCTTGACGTTGGGCAGCCGGCCATCGTCCTGCAGCGCGGCCAGGATCCGCACGTCGATCCGGTCGATCCCGAGCGCCGGATCCAGTGGTTTATTCATTGAAGCAACCCAATTTCAGTCATTAAATCAGTCGAACTTTGGCGATCATAGCGAATTCCTGAATCACGCCAGCGCCATGGACCCTACGCCGCCCGCCGCCTCCCGCTTCGCACCTGGTCCCGCCGCCGCGACGGCACTGCGCCAGCGGATCAGCGATGCCACGCGGATGCCCGAGCCCGACGCGGTGGCCGCGCGGCTCGCCGAGGCGCGCACGCCGGCGGCGCAGTCGGCCGCCGCCACGGCCCTCGCGACCACGCTGGCGCAACGACTGCGCGAGCGCGATGCCGCCCCTGGCCGCTCGGGCCTCGTGCAGAGCCTGCTGCAGGAATACGCGCTGTCGTCGCAGGAAGGCATCGCGCTGATGTGCCTCGCGGAAGCGCTGCTGCGCATCCCGGACGCCGCCACGCGCGATGCGCTGATCCGCGACAAGATCGCGCGTGGCCAGTGGCAGCAGCACGCGGGCCGCAGCCCGTCGCTGTTCGTCAACGCCGCGACGTGGGGACTGTTCCTGACCGGCAAGCTCGTCGCGTCGCACAGCGAGGACACGCTGTCGACGGTGCTGACGCGCCTCATCGCGCGCGGCGGCGAGCCGCTGATCCGCAAGGCCGTCGACATGGGCATGCGGATGATGGGCGAGCAGTTCGTCACCGGCGAGACGATCGCCGACGCGCTCGACCACGCGCGCGATTACGAGGCACGCGGCTTCCGCTATTCGTACGACATGCTCGGCGAGGCCGCGATGACGGCCGCCGATGCGGACCACTACCGCCGTGCCTACGAGGACGCGATCCACGCCATCGGCAAGGCATCCGCCGGCCGCGGCGTCTACGCCGGACCCGGCATTTCGATCAAGCTGTCGGCCTTGCATCCGCGCTACAGCCGCGCGCAATACGAGCGCGTGATGGACGAGCTCTACCCGGTCGTGCGCGACCTCACGGCACTCGCGCGGCGCTACGACATCGGCCTCAACATCGACGCGGAGGAAGCCGACCGGCTGGAACTGTCGCTGGACCTGCTCGAGCGACTCTGCTTCGAGCCTGCACTGGCCGGCTGGAACGGCATCGGCTTCGTGATCCAGGCCTACCAGAAGCGCTGCCCTTACGTGATCGACGCGGTGATCGACCTTGCGCGGCGCAGCGGCCACCGGCTGATGATCCGCCTCGTCAAGGGCGCGTACTGGGACAGCGAGATCAAGCGCGCTCAGGTCGACGGCCAGGACGGCTTTCCCGTCTACACGCGCAAGGTCTATACGGACGTCGCCTACCTCGCCTGCGCGCGCAAGCTGCTCGCGGCGCCAGATGCCGTGTACCCGCAGTTCGCCACCCACAACGCACATACGATGGCGGCGATCTACACGCTGGCCGATCCCAGCGCCTGGGCGCCGGGGCAATACGAATTCCAGTGCCTTCACGGCATGGGCGAGCCGCTGTACGAGCAGGTCGTGGGACCGGCGAGCGAAGGCAAGCTCGATCGCCCCTGCCGCATCTATGCGCCGGTGGGCACGCACGAGACACTGCTCGCCTACCTCGTGCGACGGCTGCTCGAGAATGGTGCCAACACGTCGTTCGTGCATCGGATCGCGGACGCGACGGTGCCCATCGCCACGCTGGTCGAGGATCCGGTCGCGAGCGTCGAGCGGATGGCCGCGGACGAAGGCGCGCTGGGTCTGCCGCATCCGGCGATCCCGCAGCCGTCCGCGCTGTACGCGCCGTCGCGCGTCAACTCGCAAGGGCTCGACCTCGCGAACGAGGCGACGCTGGCGGCGCTCGACGCCGTGTTCGTGCGGAGCCGCGCTGCTGTCCACAACGCCGAGCCGCTGCTGGCGGCGCCTGCATCGAGCGCTGACGACCCCGGCGAGCCCGTGCGCAATCCGGCCGACTCGCGTGACGTGGTCGGCTACGTGCGCAACGCCGGCGTGACGGACGTGGACGCGGCGCTTGCGGCCGCAGCGGCGTTCGCGCCGGCGTGGGCCGTCACGGCGCCCGCCACGCGTGCCGCCGCGCTGCTGCGCGCCGCGGACGCGTTGCAGGCCGACATCGCGCCGCTCGCCAGCCTGATGGCGCGCGAGGCCGGCAAGACGTTCGCCAACGGTGTCGCGGAGGTGCGCGAGGCGGTGGACTTCCTGCGCTACTACGCGGAAACGGTCGCGCGCGATTTCGACGCCGCCACGCATCGCCCGCTCGGTCCCGTCGTCTGCATCAGCCCGTGGAATTTTCCGCTCGCGATCTTCACCGGCCAGGTGGCAGCTGCGCTCGCAGCCGGCAACACGGTGCTCGCGAAGCCCGCCGAGCAGACGCCGCTCACGGCCGCGGCGGCCGTGCGCGCCTTGCACGCCGCCGGCATCCCGCGTGCCGCGCTGCAACTGCTGCCCGGCGACGGCGCGGTCGTCGGCGCCGCACTGGTCGCCGACAACCGCGTCCAGGGTGTGATGTTCACCGGCTCCACCGAGGTCGCGCGGCTGCTGCAGCGCTCGCTGGCCGGCCGCCTCGGTCCTTCCGGCGCACCGATCCCGCTGATCGCCGAAACCGGGGGCCAGAACGCGATGATCGTCGACTCCTCGGCGCTGGCGGAGCAGGTGGTGGCCGACGCGCTCACGTCGGCGTTCGACAGCGCGGGCCAGCGCTGCTCCGCGCTGCGCCTGTTGTGCGTGCAGGACGACGTCGCGGATCGCGTGCTCGAGATGTTGCGAGGCGCGATGGCCGAGCTTCGCATCGGCGTGCCGTCGGAACTCGTCACCGACGTCGGCCCCGTCATCGACGCAGAGGCCAAGGCTGGCATCGAGCGTCACGTCGACGCGATGCGCGCGCGCGGCCGCCGCGTCGCGACTTACGGCCGGCATGCGCCGGGCGTGCTCGACCGCGGCACGTTCGTCGCGCCGACGCTGATCGAGATCGAGTCCGTCGACGAGTTGACGCACGAGGTGTTCGGGCCGGTGCTGCACGTCGTCCGCTATGCGCGCCACGAGCTGGACGCACTGCTCGCGGCCATCGCCGCCACCGGTTACGGCCTTACGATGGGCCTGCACACGCGCATCGACGAGACGATCGCGCGTGTCGACGCCGCGGCGACGGTCGGCAACCTGTACGTCAATCGCAACATCGTCGGCGCCGTCGTCGCCGTGCAGCCATTCGGCGGCGAGGGCTTGTCGGGCACCGGTCCGAAGGCCGGCGGCCCGCTCTACCTCCCGCGGCTGTTGTCGGCCAGACCGCAGGATGCGCTGCGCGGTGCGCTCGACCGCGGGCTGCCGGGATCCGCGGCCGCGCCAGCGGCGAGCCACGACGACGTCCCACCGGCGCTCACCGCGTTGGCGGCTTACGCGGGCGCAATCGGCGACGCGCGGCTCGCCGCGGCATGCGACGCCGCACGGCGTGCGCGACCGTCGTCACGGGCGCGCGTGCTGGCCGGTCCCACCGGCGAGCGCAACACGTACGCATTGCACGCACGCATGGCGGCGCTATGCCTCGCCGACGACGACGGCGCGCGCCTCGCGCAGCTCGCCGCCGTACTGGCGGCCGGCACGCGCGCCGTCTGGCCCGCGACGACGTCCAATGCGGCGTTGCGCAAGAGCTTGCCGGAAGCAGTCCGCGACGCGATTTCGCTGGCCGCCGACTGGCGCGACGACGCGGTCGCCTTCGACGTGGTGCTGGTCCACGGCAGCGACGACGCCGTGGCCGACGTGACGCGTGCGGTCGCACGGCGCGCCGGCCCGATCGTCAGCGTGCGGCGCACGCACGACGACGCGCCGGGTGCGGTACTCGATGCGCTGTTCGTGGAGCGCTCGACCAGCGTCAACACGGCAGCCGCGGGCGGCAACGCCACGCTGATGACGCTGGGCTGACTGCACGGCAGCCGCAGCGCGTTACCTTGATCAGGATCAAGGCTCCGCGGCCGCCGCTTCGTATAGTAGGTGCATCTTGAATGCACCTTTACGGGCATGCGGCTCACCGTATTCACCGACTACAGCCTGCGCTTGCTGATGTACGTCGCGGCGCAGCCCGGGCGGCGCGCGACGATCGCCGAAGTGGCCGCCGCGTTCAACATCTCGGAGCACCACCTCACCAAGGTGGCGCATGAGCTGGGACGCGCCGGATGGCTCGCCAACGTGCGCGGCAAGGGCGGGGGCATCGCACTCGCCATGCCCGCGGAGCGCGTTGCGATCGGGGCCGTCGTCCGCCATACCGAGCGGGGCGACGTGCCCGCCACCTGCTTCGCCGACGACGGGCCGCCCTGCCCGATCACGCGCACCTGCCGCCTGCGCGGCGTCCTCGCCGAAGCGGTCGACGCGTTCTACGCGGTGCTCGACGGCTGCACGCTCGCCGATCTGACCGCCCAGCCGCAACTGCGCGGGCAATTGCTGCGCCTCGTCGCGCGCGCGACATGAGTCACCTTGTGATCCCCGTCGGCAGTGGGACCCGACGCGACCGCCCGCCACCGCGCCGGTTCGCGCTGTGGGAACTGGGCTTCCGGCCGTTCTACCTGCTCGCGAGCCTGTTCGCAGCGCTGTCCATCCCGCTGTGGGCGTTGCAGTTCACGGGCTGGTTGCCCCGGCCGTACCTGCAGGGCGCAGTGTGGCATGCGCACGAGATGATCTTCGGCTTCGTGCTGGCCGTGATCGTCGGCTTCCTGTTCACGGCCGGTCGCAACTGGAGCGGCCACCCGACGCCCACCGGTCGTGCGCTCGTGGCGCTGGCTGCCCTGTGGCTCGTCGCGCGCGTGCTGGTGCTGACGCCGTGGGCAACGGCCGCGGCTGTGGCCAATGTTGCCTTTCCGCTCGCAGCGGCGGCCGGGCTCGCACGGGCGCTCGTCGGTGGCGCGAACCGGCGCAACTACTTCTTCGTCGGCCTGCTGGTCATGCTGGCGATGGCCGCGCTGTGGGTGCACCTGGCGGCAGCCGGTGCGGTCTCGAGTCCGCCGATGGGCGGCATCCAGCTCGCGCTCGGCATCGTGCTGTTCGTCATTGCCGTGATGGCCGGGCGCGTGATCCCGATGTTCACCAACAACGGCATCCCGGGTGCGCAGGCTGCACGCAAGCCGTGGCTGGAGCGGCTCGCGCTCGGCACGGTGCTGTTGCTGCTCGCGGCCGACGTCGCGCAAGTTCCGGCCACCGTCGTGGCCATGCTGGCGGCGTTCGCCTGCGCCGCCCACCTTGCGCGCTGGACGCTCTGGCAACCGTGGAAAACCATGCGCACGCCACTCGTCTGGGTACTGCACGCCGCCTACCTGTGGATCCCCGTTCACCTGCTGCTGCGCGCCGGCGCGGCGCTGGGGTGGAACGCGCCGTCGCTGGCGACGCACGCGCTCATGGCGGGCGCCGCGGGTGGCCTCGTCATCGGCATGATGACGCGCACGACGCGCGGTCACACGGCACGTCCGTTGGAGGCCGGGCCCGCCGACGTGGCCTGCTATTGGCTGGTACTGGGCGCCGCGCTGGTCCGCGTCGGGGTGCCGTGGCTCGCGCCGCAGGCCACGATGCCCGCCGTGCTGGCGTCGGCCGCGATGTGGTCCTCCGGATTCGCGCTGTTCGCCGCGACGTACGCCCGTGCGCTGCTGCAGCCGCGCCTCGATGGCCGTCCCGGCTGAGCGACGATGACGACCCGCGCCGACACGTTGCCCGCTGCGACGCAGCCGTGGGGCCTCGGCCTCAAGCTGGCCGTCGTCGCGACACCGTTCCTGGTCCTGACGCTGGCCGCGATCTCGGCCACGCTGTGGGTGTCGTGGCAGCTCGAAGGGGGCGCCGCCGCCGTCAACGAGGCCGGGCGCATGCGGATGCAGACCTGGCGGATGGCGCTATCGCTCACCACCGGCGACGACGGCAACCTGCAGCGCGAGCGCGCCGAGTTCGCGCAGAGCCTCGAGCTCCTGCGGCGCGGGGACCCCGAACGCCCGCTGCTCGTGCCCGCGGACGACGACGTGCGCCAGCGCTTCGCCGCGGTCGAGCGCGACTGGAGGCGCTTCGTGGCGCGGTGGCCGCGCGCGACGCCGGGCGACGTCGCGACGCTGCGCGACGAAGCCGCGGCATTCGTGGCGCGGATCGACGCACTGGTCGGCGCCATCGAGGTGCACATCTCGCGCTGGACCGCGCTGGAACACCTGCTGCAGACCATCGTGCTGGTGCTGGCGATCGCCGCGGGCGTCACGCTGCTGCTCGTGGGCTATCGCTTCGTGCTGGAACCGGTAGCCAAGCTCAAGCGCGCGATCGAAGAGCTGCAAGGCGGCGATTTCGGCGCGCGCGTCGCGCACCGCAGCCACGACGAATTCGGCACGCTCGCGGCCGGCTTCAACGATCTCGCCGGCCACCTCGAGTCGATGTACCGCAACCTGGAATCCAGGGTCGCGGAAAAGACGCGCGAGCTGCAGGACAAGGGCGAGCGCCTGCGCGCGTTGTACGAGATGAGCACGCTGATGGCGGAGGCCACGACACTGGACACTCTCTGCGACGGCTTCAGCCGGCGCGTCGCGCAGGTGGCGCGTGCCGACGCGGTGGCCATCCGCTGGAGCGACCAGTCCAACCGGCGCTACCATCTGCTGGCAAGCCAGGGCCTGCCGCACGCGATGATCGCCAGCGAGCAGTGCCTGATGGCCGGCGACTGCCACTGCGGCCAGCCCGGCGCCGGCGGCCGCGTGATCCCCATCCGCGACGCGGGGTCCACCGGCCTGCGCCATTGCGCCGACGCGGGCTTCGCGACGCTGCTGACGCTGCCCATCCGGCTGCACGAGCGCACGCTGGGCGAGCTCGACCTGTTCTACACCGCGGCTGTGGCGCCGTCGGCCGCCGAGCGCTCGCTGCTGGAGGCGCTGGTGGCGCACCTCGCGGTGGCGATGGAGAACGTGCGGACGGACGAGCTTGCGAAGGAGGCGGCGGTGTCCGAGGAACGCAACCTGCTGGCCCGCGAACTGCACGACTCCATCGCGCAATCGCTCGCGTTCCTCAAGATCCAGGTACAGCTGATGCGCGAAGCGCTGGCAAGCGAAGACCGGCCGCGCGTGCAGGCCGTGGTGGACGAGATCGATGCCGGCGTCCGCGAAAGCTACGGCGACGTCCGCGAGTTGCTCGTGCACTTCCGCACGCGGACCAACGCGGAGGACATCGAGCCCGCGCTGCAGACCACGCTGCGCAAGTTCGAGCACCAGAGCGGCATCGCGGCGACGCTGCAGATCCAGGGTCACGGCCTGCCGCTGCCACCCGCGACGCAGGTACAGGTGCTCCACATCGTACAGGAAGCGCTGTCCAACGTGCGCAAGCACGCCCACGCGCACCAGGTGTGGCTCGACGTGCAGCAGCAGCCGCGCTGGCGCTTCGAGCTGCGCGACGACGGGATCGGCTTCGTGGCCGACGACCCCGCGCGCGCCGAGACGCACGTCGGCCTGCGCATCATGGCGGAGCGCGCCACACGCATCGGCGCGACGCTGGAAGTGATCTCGACGCCCGGCCGCGGCACGTCGGTGTTGCTGGAGCTCCCGCCGCCGGCACAGGTACCCGCGCCGGTGCCCGCCATGGAAGCGGTCGCTTCATGAGTGGACACGTCAGGATCCTCGTCGTCGACGACCACACGCTGTTCCGCCGCGGCCTGACGGCGCTGCTGGCTCGCGATCCCACGCTGCAGGTCGTGGGCGACGCCGCGGATGCGGGCGAAGCGCAGCGCCGGGCCCACGACCTGCAGCCGGACCTGATCCTGCTCGACAACCACATGCCCGGCGTCGACGGCGTCGACGCGCTGCCGGCGTTGCTGCAGGCGGCGCCCGCCGCGCGCGTGCTCATGCTGACGGTCAGCGAGGACGGCGCCGACCTCGCACGGGCGTTGCGCGCCGGCGCCAGCGGCTATCTGCTGAAGACCGTCGAGGGCGACGCGCTGGTCGCGGCGATCCGGCGCGTGATGCAGGGCGGCAACGTCGTCGCGGAGGAAATGACGGGCAAGCTCGTGTCCGCTTACCGCGACGTGGCGAGCGCAACGGCGCCGGCCGGCGTGCCGCCCGCGTCGCCGATCGATCCCCTCTCGCCGCGCGAACGCGAGATCCTGCGCGCCATCGCACGGGGATCCAGCAACAAGGAGATCGCGCGCGAACTCGGCATCGCCGAGACGACCGTGAAGATCCACGTGCAGCACGTCCTGCGCAAGCTGGGCCTCAGTTCGCGCGTGCAGGCCGCGGTGCTGGCGACGGCGCAAGGCCTCGACTGACCGCGGCTGCAACCGGCGTCGCCGGCGGCGGGCAGCAGCCCGCCGTGGACGCCGCATAGTTCTTCCGGACGACGCTTCCTCCCGCCGCCTAGTTCTTCCGCCGTGATGCACGTGTGCGGGCGAAGGATGCCCGCGCGACCGCCGGCTCCCTACAGTGGGCCATGGACCCCGTGAGGAGCAAGCGGCGATGAACAGGAGCAGGCAGGCCCTTTCCGTGCTGATCGTCAGCACGCTGGCCTTCACCGTGTGCTTCATGGTGTGGATGATGTTCGGCGTGATCGGCATCCCGATCCGCAAGGCGCTGAACCTCAACGCCACGCAGTTCGGGCTGCTGACCGCGACGCCCGTGCTGACGGGCTCGCTGATCCGCGTGCCGCTCGGCATCTGGACCGACAAGTACGGCGGCCGCATCGTCATGGCGCTGCTGATGCTCGTCACCGTGCCGGCGATCTGGCTGATGGCCTACGCCACGCAGTTCTGGCACTTCCTGGCCATCGGCCTCTTCGTCGGTCTCGCGGGCGGTTCGTTCTCCGTGGGCACGCCGTACGTCGCGCGCTGGTTCCCGCAGAACCGGCAGGGCTTCGCGATGGGCGTCTTCGGCGCCGGCAATTCGGGGGCGGCCGTCAACAAGTTCGTCGCGCCGGCGCTCGTCGTCGCGTTCGGCTGGACGATGGTCCCGCAGGTCTACGCAGCCGTGATGCTCGGCACCGTCATCCTGTTCTGGCTTTTCAGCGCGAGCGATCCGGCCCACCGCGTGCCGAGCGACACCCGGCTCGCCGACCAGCTCGCGATGCTGAAGGACCCGCAGGTGCTGAAGTACTGCCAGTACTACAGCATCGTGTTCGGCGGCTATGTCGCGCTGAGCCTGTGGATGGTCCAGTACTACGTCGGCGAATACGGGCTCGACATCCGCGCGGCCGCGCTGCTCGCGGCGTGCTTCTCGCTGCCGGGCGGCGTGCTGCGCGCGGTCGGCGGCTGGCTCTCGGACCGCTACGGCGCGCACAGCGTCACGTGGTGGGTGCTGTGGGTCAGCTGGGTCTGCCTGTTCATCCTGAGTTATCCGCAGACCGACTTCACGATCACCACCACCAGCGGCCCTCGCCAGTTCCACATCGGGCTCAACGTCTACGCGTTCACCGCGTTGATGTTCCTGCTGGGCATCGCATTCGCGTTCGGCAAGGCCAGCGTCTTCAAGTACATCAGCGACGACTACCCCGCCAACATCGGCACCGTCAGCGGCATCGTGGGGCTCGCGGGCGGCATGGGCGGCTTCGTGCTGCCGATCCTGTTCGGCGTCCTCATGGACGTGACCGGCATCCGCTCGAGCGCCTTCATGCTGATGTACGGCGTCGTCTGGGTCAGCCTGATCTGGATGTACTGGACGGAAGTGCGCAGGACCGAAGTCATCGGTCCCCACGCACCCGGTGCGCGCGGCAGCGCTTGAGGACACGATCATGAGCAAGGCAGACATCCAGGACTGGCGCCCCGAGGAAGGGGCATTCTGGGACACCACCGGCAAACGCATCGCCTACCGCAACCTCTGGATCTCCGTGCCCGCGCTGCTGTGCGGCTTCGCGGTGTGGGGCATGTGGGGCATCATCACCGTGCAGATGCTGAACCTGGGCTTCCCGTTCACCCAGGCCGAGCTCTTCACGCTGACGGCGATCTCGGGCATCGCCGGCGCCACGATGCGCATCCCGTCGTCGTTCTTCATCCGCCTGGCCGGCGGCCGCAACACGATCTTCCTGACCACGTCGATGCTGCTCGCGCCGGCCATTGGCACCGGCATCGTGCTGCAGCACAAGGACTGGCCGCTGTGGGCGTTCCAGCTGATGGCGTTATGGTGCGGCGTCGGCGGCGGGAATTTCGCCTCGTCGATGTCGAACATCAGCCCGTTCTTCCCCAAGCGCCTGCAGGGCACGGCGCTGGGCCTCAACGCCGGCCTGGGCAACTTCGGCGTCACGACGATGCAGATCGCGATCCCGCTGGTGATGACGCTGCCGCTGCTGGGCGCGCTCGGCGGCGCGCCGATGACGCTCGTCAAGGACAGCGGCTGGATCTTCGGCAAGATCGCCGCCGGCACGCCGACGTGGATCCAGAACGCCGGCTTCGCGTGGGTGTTCTCGCTGGTTCCGCTGTCGCTCCTCTGCTGGTTCGGCATGAACAACCTGAAGACGGTGTCGCCGGACGTGGGCTCGCCGCTCGTCGCGTTCGCCAGGATCACGTGGCTCTACACGCTCGCGTTCATCCCGTCGCTGCTCGGGCTGTGGCTGTACCTGCCCAAGCCGACGGGCCTCGGCCTGATCAGCATGTGGGTGGCCATCCCGCTCGACATCGTCGCCGCGCTGACGATCATGAAGCTCGCCGCGTTCGGGCCGATGAAGGAGAACGTCGCCCGGCAGTTCGCCATCTTCCGCGACAAGCACACGTGGAGCCTGACCGCGCTGTACATCGTCACGTTCGGCTCGTTCATCGGCTTCTCGATGGCGCTCCCGCTCGCGATGAAGGTGATCTTCGGCGTCAGTCACGTCCGGGACGCGAACGGCGTCATCCAGCACACGCTGGCCAATCCCAATGCGCCGACCGTGCTGGCCTACGCATGGATCGGGCCCTTCGTCGGCGCCGCGGCGCGGCCGCTGGGCGGCTGGATCTCGGACAAGCTCGGCGGTTCGATCGTCACGCAGGTCGTGTCGGTGGTGATGGTCGCCGCCTCCGTCGCCGTCGGCCGGGTGATGCAGCAGGCTTACGCATCGCCAACGCCCGAACAGCATTTCCCGCTGTTCCTCGGCCTGTTCGTCGTGCTGTTCTTCGCGAGCGGCATCGGCAACGGCTCCACGTTCCGCACCATCGGCGTCATCTTCGACCGCACGCAGGCAGGCCCCGTGCTGGGGTGGACGTCCGCCGTCGCCGCCTACGGTGCGTTCGTCGCGCCGATCGTCATCGGCGACCAGATCAAGGCCGGCACGCCGCAGGCCGCCATGTACGGGTTCGCGGTGTTCTATGCGCTGTGCCTGGTGCTCAACTGGTGGTTCTACCTGCGCCGCAACGCCTACGTGAAGAACCCCTGAGGACACCGCATGAGCCACTTTCTCGACCGTCTCAACTACTTTGCGCTGCCGAAGGAGTCCTTCGCGGGCGGCCACGGCGTCACCACGGGCGAGGACCGCACGTGGGAAGACGCCTATCGCAACCGCTGGGCGCACGACAAGATCGTGCGCAGCACGCACGGCGTCAACTGCACGGGAAGCTGCAGCTGGAAGATCCACGTCAAGGGCGGCATCGTCACCTGGGAGACGCAGCAGACCGACTATCCCCGCACGCGCTGGGACGTGCCCAACCACGAGCCGCGAGGCTGCGCGCGCGGCGCGAGCTACAGCTGGTACCTGTACAGCGCCAACCGCGTGAAATATCCGCTGGTGCGCGGGCGCCTGCTGAAGCTGTGGCGCGCGGCGCGCCTCGCGCACGGGCCGGTCGAAGCCTGGGCGTCGATCCAGCAGGACCCTGCGCAGCGCCGCGAGTACCAGAAAGTCCGGGGCCTGGGCGGCTTCGTGCGCTCGAGCTGGGACGAGGTCAACGAAATCGTCGCCGCGGCGAACGTCTACACGGCGAAGACGCACGGTCCCGATCGCGTGATCGGCTTCAGCCCGATACCCGCGATGAGCATGGTCAGCTATGCCGCCGGCTCGCGCTACCTGTCGCTGATCGGCGGCGTGTGCATGAGCTTCTACGACTGGTACTGCGACCTGCCGCCGTCGAGCCCGCAGATCTGGGGCGAGCAGACCGACGTCCCCGAGTCGGCAGATTGGTACAACAGCGCGTACATCATCGCGTGGGGCAGCAACGTGCCGCAGACCCGCACGCCGGACGCCCACTTCTTCACCGAGGTCCGGTACAAGGGAACGAAGACGGTCGCCGTGACGCCGGACTACTCCGAAGTCGCGAAGCTCGCCGACCTGTGGATGCACCCCAAGCAAGGCACCGACGCGGCGGTGGCGATGGCGCTGGGCCACGTGGTGCTGAAGGAATTCTATTTCGAGCGGCGCTCGGCCTACTTCGACGACTATGCGCGCCGCTACACGGACCTGCCGCTGCTGGTGACGCTGCGCGAGCAGGCCCTGCCCGACGGGCGCAAGGCCTGGGTACCCGACCGCTACCTGCGCGCCTCCGACTTCGGCGGCAAGCTGGGCCAGGCCAACAACCCGGAATGGAAGACGCTCGCCTTCGACGACGGCGGCAAGGTCGTGTTGCCGCACGGGTCGATCGGCTTCCGCTGGGGGCCTGACGGCCGCGCCGACGCCGGCAAGTGGAACCTCGAGGACAAGGAGGCGCGCCACGACGCGACGGTGAAGCTCCGGCTTTCCGTGCTCGAAGGCGAGCCGCTGCCGCACGAGGTGGCCCCAGTCGCGTTCCCCTACTTCGGGGGCATGGAGACGCCGCATTTCGACGGCAATCCGCAGCAGGGCGACGTCGTGGTCGCCCACGTGCCGGCCGTGCGGCTGCAGCTCGGCAGGACCGGCAGCGAGCCGGACGTGCTCGTCGCAACCGTGTTCGACCTGCAGGCGGCGCAATACGGGATCGACCGCGGACTGGGCAGCGGCGCGCGGAGCTACGACGACAACGCGCCGTACACGCCCGCCTGGCAGGAAGCGATCACCGGCGTCCCGCGCGCGCAGGTGATCCAGGTGGCGCGCGAATTCGCCGCAACGGCGGACAAGACCGGCGGCCGCTCGATGGTGATCATCGGCGCCGCGATGAACCACTGGTACCACAGCGACATGAACTACCGTGGCGTCATCAACCTGTTGATGATGTGCGGCTGCATCGGCAAGAGCGGCGGCGGCTGGGCGCACTACGTGGGCCAGGAGAAGCTGCGCCCGCAGACCGGCTGGACCGCGCTCGCCTTTGCGCTCGACTGGATTCGCCCGCCGCGCCAGCAGAACAGCACCAGTTTCTTCTACGCGCACACGGACCAGTGGCGCTACGAAAAGCTCGGCGTCGACGAGGTGCTGTCGCCGCTTGCCGACCGCGCGCGCTACGCGGGCCAGATGATCGACTACAACGTGCGCGCCGAGCGCATGGGCTGGCTGCCGAGCGCGCCGCAACTGCAGGCCAATCCGCTGCAGCTCGCGCGCGCTGCGGCGCAACGCGGCATCGACGCGCGGACGCACGTGATCGACGGCCTCAAGAGTGGCGCGCTGAAGATGAGCTGCACGGACCCGGACCACCCGGCCAACTGGCCGCGCAACCTGTTCGTGTGGCGCTCGAACCTGCTGGGCTCGAGCGGCAAGGGCCACGAGTATTTCCTCAAGCACCTGCTCGGCACGAGCAACGGCGTGCAGGGCAAGGACCTGGGCGCCGACGACGCGAAGCCGGCGGAAGTCGCGTGGCACGCGCAAGCGCCCGAGGGCAAGCTCGATCTGCTGGTGACGCTGGATTTCCGGATGAGCACGACGTGTCTGTACAGCGACATCGTGCTGCCGACGGCCACGTGGTACGAGAAGAACGACCTCAACACCAGCGACATGCACCCGTTCATCCACCCGCTGTCGACGGCCGTCGACCCGGCGTGGCAGGCGAAGAGCG
The DNA here is from genome assembly GCA_018241745.1 of Pseudomonadota bacterium. Lineage (GTDB taxonomy): Bacteria > Pseudomonadota > Gammaproteobacteria > Burkholderiales > Casimicrobiaceae > VBCG01. The sequence continues at coordinate 46,222 of JAFEDG010000001.1, read as the reverse complement.
ACTGGGAGATCTACAAGGGTTTCGCCCGCAAGTACAGCGAGGTCTGCGTCGGCCACCTGGGCGTCGAGCAGGACGTGGTGCTGACGCCGCTGATGCACGACAGCCCGGCCGAGCTGGGCCAGCCGCTGGACGTGCAGGACTGGGCGCGCGGCGAATGCGAGTTGCTGCCGGGCAAGACCGCGCCGCAGGTCACGGTCGTCGAGCGCGACTACCCGAACGTCTACCGGCGCTTCACGGCGCTCGGTCCGCTGATGAACAAGATCGGCAACGGCGGCAAGGGGATCGCCTGGAATACGCAGACCGAGGTGCGTCAGCTCGGCGAGCTCAACGGCGTGGTGCGCGACGAAGGCCCGACCAAGGGCATGCCGCGCATCGAGACCGACATCGACGCGGCCGAGGTGATCCTGCAACTCGCACCCGAGACCAACGGCCACGTCGCCGTCAAGGCCTGGGAGGCACTGGGCAAGGCCACCGGCCGCGAGCACGCGCACCTTGCGCTGTACCGCGAGGACGAGAAGATCCGCTTCCGCGACATCCAGGCGCAGCCGCGCAAGATCATCAGCTCGCCGACGTGGAGCGGCATCGAGAGCGAGACGGTCTCGTACAACGCGGGCTACACGAACGTGCACGAGTTGATCCCGTGGCGCACGCTCACCGGCCGCCAGCAGTTCTACCAGGACCACCCGTGGATGCTCGCGTTCGGCGAGGGCTTCTCGAGCTACCGCCCGCCGGTGGACCTCAAGACCACCGCGGCCATGCACAACCAGCGCAGCAACGGCAACCCGGAGATCCTGCTCAACTTCATCACGCCGCACCAGAAGTGGGGCATCCACAGCACGTACACGGACAACCTGCTGATGCTGACGCTGTCCCGCGGTGGCCCGATCATCTGGCTGAGCGAAGACGATGCGAAGCGTGCGGGCGTGGTGGACAACGACTGGGTCGAGCTGTTCAACGTCAACGGCGCGATCGCGGCGCGGGCGGTGGTGAGCCAGCGCGTGAAGCCGGGCATGGTGATGATGTACCACGCACAGGAGAAGATCGTGAACACGCCGGGCGCGGAGATCACCGGCGTGCGCGGCGGGATCCACAACTCGGTGACGCGCATCGTGCTGAAACCCACGCACATGATCGGCGGCTATGCGCAGCTCGCCTACGGCTTCAACTACTACGGCACCGTCGGCACCAACCGCGACGAGTTCGTGGTCGTGCGCAAGATGAACCGGATCGACTGGCTCGACACGCCGGTCGGCGAGGAGCGCGTCGAGCGCGTGCAGTCGCAGGGAGAAAACGCATGAAGGTCCGCGCCCAGATCGGCATGGTGCTGAACCTCGACAAGTGCATCGGCTGCCACACCTGCTCCGTCACCTGCAAGAACGTCTGGACCAGCCGGCCGGGCATGGAGTACGCGTGGTTCAACAACGTCGAGACCAAGCCGGGCATCGGTTATCCGAAGGAATGGGAGAACCAGGACCGCTGGAACGGCGGCTGGGTGCGCAAGGCGGACGGCCGCATCGAGCCGCGCCAGGGCGGCAAGTGGTCGCTGCTGATGAAGATATTCGCCAATCCCAACCTGCCGCAGATCGACGACTACTACGAGCCGTTCACGTTCGACTACGACCACCTGCAGAGCGCGCCCGAGATGAAGGCGAGTCCCACCGCGCGGCCGCGCAGCCTGATCACCGGCCAGCAGATGGACAAGATCGTCTGGGGACCGAACTGGGAGGAGATCCTCGGCGGCGAGTTCAGCAAGCGCAGCGCCGACCGCAACTTCGACGGTTTCGACGCCATGCAGAAGGCGATGGTCGGCGAGTTCGAGAACACGTTCATGATGTACCTGCCGCGCCTGTGCGAGCACTGCCTCAACCCGGCGTGCGTGGCGTCCTGCCCGTCGGGCTCGATCTACAAGCGCGAGGAAGACGGCATCGTGCTGATCGACCAGGACAAGTGCCGCGGCTGGCGCATGTGCGTCTCGGGCTGTCCTTACAAGAAGATCTACTACAACTGGAAGAGCGGCAAGGCGGAGAAGTGCATCTTCTGCTACCCGCGGATCGAGGCGGGCCAGCCGACCGTCTGCAGCGAGACCTGCGTCGGCCGCATCCGCTACCTGGGCGTCATGCTGTACGACGCCGACCGCATCGAAGCGGCGGCGAGCGTCGAGCGCGACCGCGACCTCTACCAGGCGCAATGCGACATCTTCCTCGACCCGCACGACCCGCAGGTGATCGCCCAGGCGCGTGCCGACGGCGTGCCCGAAGCCTGGCTCGAAGGCGCGCGCCGGAGCCCGGTGTGGAAGATGGCGATGGACTGGAAAGTCGCGCTGCCGCTGCACCCGGAATACCGCACGCTGCCGATGGTCTGGTACGTGCCGCCGCTGTCGCCGATCAGCGCGGCGGCCAACGCCGGCCAGCTTGGTCGCGACGGTGCCATCCCCGACATCCGGCAGCTGCGCATCCCGGTGGCCTACCTCGCCAACCTGCTGACGGCGGGCGACCCGGTGCCGGTAGAGCGCGCGCTGCAGCGGCTGCTCGCGATGCGTGCCTACCAGCGCGCGAAGCACGTCGACGGCCGCAACGATGCCGCGGTGCTGGCGCAGGTGGGGATGAGCGAGGCGGACGTCGAAGACATGTACCGGATCATGGCCATCGCCAACTACGAGGACCGGTTCGTCATCCCCAGCACGCATCGCGAATACGCGGAGAACGCGTTCAACGTGCGCGGCGGCTGCGGTTTCAGCTTCGGCAACGGCTGCTCGGAAGGCGTCGGCGAAACGAGCCTCTTCGGCAGCGAGAAGAAGCGCACGATACCCATCAAGCTGGAGGTCTAGATGAATGCACCCCGGCCCATGGCGCGGACGCTGCGCGTGCTCGCGCGGCTCCTTGCCTACCCCGACCACGGCGTGCGTGCCCACCTCGCCGAGATGCGCGACGTACTGCACGCCGAAGCGGCCATCTCGCAGGACGCGCTCGCCGGCCTCGATGCGCTGATCGCGCACGTCTCGGCGCAGGATCCGCTGGATGCGGAAGCCGACTACGTGCAGCTGTTCGACAGCGGCCGGCGGACGGCGCTGTACCTGTTCGAGCACGTGCACGGCGATTCGCGCGAGCGCGGCCCGGCGCTGATCGACCTGGCGCAGACGTTCGAGCAGGCCGGCCTCTACCTCGCTGCGGGCGAGATGCCCGATCACCTCCCCGTGGTCCTGGAATTCGCGTCGACGCAGCCGCCGTCGGCGGCGCGCGCGTTCCTGGCCGAGATCGCGCACCTGCTCGCGATCGTGCACGACGCGTTGCGGAAACGCCAGACCCCGTACGCGGCAGCGCTGCTTGCGTTGATCGAACTGTCCGGCGAAACACCGGGCCGCACGGAACCACCCGCCGACGAGTCGCTCGATGCCACCTGGGCGGAGCCCGCCGCGTTCGCCGGATGCGGCAACACCGGCCAGGCGGGCCCCGGCGCTCCGCGACCGATTCCACTCGTCAGGCGGCCGCGCGACGGCGCCGGACCGGGAGCCCGTCGATGAACGACTTCACGAGCGTGCTGCACGGCTTCGCCTTCAACGTCTATCCGTACCTCTGCCTCGCGGTGTTCTTCATGGGCAGCCTCGCGCGCTTCGACCGCGACCAGTACACGTGGAAGAGCGACTCGTCGCAACTGCTGCGCGCGCGGCAGCTCCGCTGGGGCAGCAACCTCTTCCACGTCGGCATCCTGTTCCTGCTGTTCGGGCACACGGTCGGCCTGCTGACCCCGCACTGGGTCTACGAGCCGTTCATCAGCCCGCCGACGAAGCAGATGTTCGCGATCGTGTCGGGCGGCATCGCCGGTCTCGCCTGCTTCGCCGGCCTCACGATGCTGCTGCACCGGCGGCTGTTCGATCCGCGCATCCGGCTCACGAGCCACCGCACCGACCTCGCGATCCTCGTCATCCTCTGGGTACAGCTCTGCCTCGGCCTCATCACGCTGCCGTTGTCCTACGCGCACCGCGTCGACGCGCACGCGATGCTCGTGCTGTCGCACTACCTGCAGGGCGTGGCGACGTTCCGGCCCGATTCCGGCGTGCTCGCGGGCATCGGCTGGCCGTTTCAGGTGCACATGCTGCTGGGCATGACGATCTTCCTGCTGTTCCCGTTCAGCCGCCTCGTGCACGTGTGGAGCGGCTTCGCGTCGATCGCGTACGTGTTTCGTCCCTACCAGCTCGTGCGTGCCCGGCGGCTCAACCTGCCGGCCGAACACGACCTACCCTCGCTGCGCGGCTGAGCATGACGTTGCCTGCCACCGTCAACGACGTTCCGTTGCAGGAGTCCGGCGAGGCGCTGGCGCCCGCCGAACTGCGCCAGCGCGCGTGCACGGAGCTGCTGCGCCAGGCGGCGATCGCATGCGGCCTGCTCGCCGCCGACGACCCGCTCCCGCGGCAAGGTGCAACCACCCAGGCCGCGAGCACCGCGATCGAGGCGTTGCTGGCGCGCGAGGTCGCGGCGCCGGAGCCCGACGAGGCCGCGTGCCGCCGCCATTTCGACGCGCAACCCGCGCGCTTCCGCCGTGGCGATCGGGCGCACGTGCGCCACATCCTGTTCGCCGTCACGCCGGGCGTCGACGTACGCAGGCTGCGCGAGGGCGCCGAGCGCACGCTGGTGGACGTGCGTTGCCGGCGCGACGGCGCCGCGGATGCCTTCCCGGCGACGGCCGCTGCGCTGTCGAATTGCCCATCCGGCGCTGCCGGCGGCGACCTCGGGTGGCTGCAGCGTGACGATTGCGCACCCGAGTTCGCACGCGAGCTCTTTGCCGGTTCCGAGATCGGGGTGCTGCCAAGCCTCGTGCACACGCGCTTCGGCCTGCACATCGTCGAGGTGCTTGCACGCGAGGCGGGCGCCACGCCCGCCTTCGACGCCGTGCGCGGCGCGGTGGCCTCCGCGTTGCACCGCCAGCACTTCACGCATGCGCTGCGCCACTACCTGCAGCGCCTCGCCGGTGCCGCCCGCGTGCAAGGTGTGGACCTCGAGGGGACCGACGCTCCGCTGGTGCAATGACGGCGCCGCGCGCCCGGGCCGCCCGCGGGCGCGTCCGCGGCGTCAGAGCGACCGCCCAACAAGGCGGCCGATGCCCCAGGTAATCCCCATCGCCAGCAGGCCGCCGACGACGTTGCGCGCCACGGCGCGGATCCGCGGCGCGCCGCCCAGCCGTGCGGACGCGTGACCCGTGACGACCAGCGCGACCACGACGGCCACGATGGTCACGGCGACCGCGTGATCGCCGGGCGCCAACACGATGGCCAGCAACGGCACCAGCGCGCCGAGCGAGAACGCGAGCGCCGACGCGGCTGCTGCGTGCAACGGGTTGGTGTACTGCCCGAGCTTGAGTCCGAGCTCGATGTCCGCATGCGCCGCCAGCGCGTCGTGGTGCGTGAGTTCGGTGGCGGCATCGCGCGCGGTTTGCGCACTGAGCCCCTTGGCCTCCAGCAACTGGACCAGCTCTTCGAGTTCCGCGCGAGGCTTGCGCGTCAGCGACGCGCGCTCGCTGCGCACCGCGGCGCGCTCGGTATCGCGCTGCGTGCTCACGGAGACGTACTCGCCCGCGGCCATCGACAGCGCGCCGGCCGCCAGGCCCGCAATGCCCGCGGTGAGCCACGTGCGAGGGTCGGCGCTGGCGCCCGCGACACCCAGGATCAGGCCGGCCGTCGACACGATGCCGTCGTTGGCGCCCAGCACGCCGGCACGCAGCCAGTTGAGGCGGTCGGAGGTGACGGCGCGTTCGGCCGCAAGGTCGATCGGCGTATCGGCTCCGGCGGGCATGAGGCAGACTAGCATGCAGGACGCGCTTCGGCGAGCCTTCATTCGCCCGTCAGCGCTCCCCTGCGCGATGACGCGACCGAGGCGCCGCCCGTCCGCTCACATGGGACGGAAGTGGTGATTGAAGCTCCGGCTTGCGCGCAACACCTTGTTGCGCCCCTTGAGGTAAATGTCTGCAGTCTCGTTGGCACCCCGCACGACGTGGCTTATCGAGCCAAGGTTGACGATCGTCGAGCGGTGGACCTGCACGAACTGGGCTGAGTCGAGACGCGGCAGCAGATCCTTGAGCGACCGGTTCACAAGCGCCTCTGCGGGCTTGCCCTCGTCGTTGCGCCAGCCGACCACGGTGTACTTGCTTTCCGCCTGCAGGTAGTCGACACGATCAACCGCGATCAGCCGCAACGCGCTCCCCACCTGGGCCCGGATCCAGCGCAACGGCAACGGTGGGTCGCCTGGCTCGCCGTCCTGAACTGCCGGATGCCTTGCGCCGTCTGCACGTGCGGGAGACGTCGGGTGCACCGATGCAGCGATCCGCTCCTGCAAGCGCGCCACCGTCTCGCGCAGGCGCTCGGCGTCGACGGGCTTTACCAGATAGTCGACCGCGCCACGGTCGAACGCTTCCACGGCATACCGTTCGTATGCGGTCACAAACACCAATTGCGCACGACGGCCGATGGCGCGGGCGGCTTCGACACCGTCGAGTCCGGGCATATGGACATCAAGGAAGCAGACCGTCGGCTGCAAGGCTTCGAAGTACTCGAGAGCCTCGCGGCCATTGCGCGCCAGCGCGACGATTCGGAGCTCGGGCCACGCAACCTTGAGCATGTCGGCCAGCTCGTTGCGCAGCCGCGGTTCGTCGTCGGCCACCAATGCGGAAGGGGTCATGGCGCGGACCTCGCGCGTGCCGGAAACTCGATCTCGGCGACGGTTCCGCGCGGCACCCGAGGCGAAATCCGCATGGAAGCCTGCCCGTCAAATACGAGTGCAAGCCGTTCGCGCAGATTGGCGAGACCGGTTCCGGTACCGGACGCGCCCGAGGGTGACAGACCTGCTCCCGTATCGACGACGCACGCGCGTACGCGCTGCTCCTGTACTGTCACACGCACCTCGACCGAACCCCCGTCCTCGTTGGGATCGATGCCGTGCTTGATGGCATTCTCGACCAGAGTCAGCACCGCCATCGGCGGGCATTCCATCGCCCGCGCCTCCGGCACGACAGTAACCGCGCAGGTCAAGCGGTCCGGCATCCTCATCTGCATCAGCTCCAGGTAAGCGCGTACGGTAGCCTCTTCCTCGCCCACGGTGAAATGGGCGGCATCCAGCACGGGGATAGCGGCGCGCAGGTAGACAATGAGGCTCGCGAGCATGGCATCCGCTTCTTGCGGGCACGACTGGCGCATCAGCGAGCGGATATTGGCGAGCGTGTTGAACAGGAAGTGCGGCTCTACCTGAGCGTGCAGGAGCTTGAGCCGAGCGTCCAGCGCCGCCCGCTCGAGTTCGCTGCTGCGCAGCCTGAACGCGATGCCTTGCTCGCGCGCGAATGCCTCGCTTCTCCGGAGCAGTGCAACGAGCGCGATCCAGGGTCCGAACAACGTTCCGGTGAACGTTGTGAGCAGCCAACCGTCGCGATAACTGTCGCCCATCGCGAACACATGGGGCGTTCCGAGGGTCAGCGCATAGCTCAGCCAGGTGGCAATCGGCATGATCAGCACGATGGCCACCAGTTGAACGATCCAGCGCAGCGTCCTGGACCTCAGGCGGTGCGGCCAGCGCTCGAATATCCCGTAGGCCAGTACACAAACGGCGGTGATCATGCCGCAACGCACCAGCCAGACCCAAAACGCGGTCTCCGAGCTCAGCGTCCGCAGAAGCGCCCACAACAACGTCGCAACGAGCCACAACCGGACACGTGCCCAGCCGATCAGCGGGGCGGGGCCAGCCGCGTCGGCTGTGCGCGGCCCAGTGCTCGCAATCAGCATTGAAGTGGGGTGGCAGGGGACGTTGCAGCGCGGAGTCTGCATTTCGTCGCCGCACTACGGCATTCGGCATCCGCTCTCCGTCGCCCGTCGGAGTCGCGCTTGGAGTCCGCGATCCGGCTCGGCACAGTAGGCTCCCGCGCGGCCGGAGCCGCGTTTTCATCGATCATCCCGACCGACGTGCAACCGCCCATTCCCATGAATCCCATGAATCTCAACGAATCCGTTCCTGTTGCAATGTGGCGCATCCACATGCTACGCCTCCAGTACTTGCTCATCGCCTGTGTGATGGGCTTTTTCGTGTGGCAGCAGGTGCTCTTCGAAACCGCACCCTGGCCGCCGAATCGGATCGTGGCCAAGTCAATGCTGGCGGCACTTGCGCTGATGTGCCTGCTGGGATTGCGATACCCGCTCAAGATGCTTCCGCTCATGCTGCTGGAGATACTGTGGAAGACGGTGGCGATTGTGCTGATCATCCTGCCCGCATGGACAGGCGGTCGCCTGACGCCGGACCAGGAAGGTCTGTTCTTCGAGTGCATCGGGATCCTGGTCGCTTACGCCGTTATGCCCTGGGGCCATGTCTGGGCTAAGTACTTCCGTGCCCCTGCCGAACCGTGGCGCAGGCGTTCCACGGCAACGGCGAGTCCACCTGTCCGCTCCCGCACCTAGCCTCGACCGCGAGCCGGCTCCGTGCGGGTCCGATCACCCGTACGCAACGCGTCCCGGACTCTGCGTCGAAGCGACGATCGGCGCGGATGGGTATCAAGCAGACTACCATCACGGTTTACGCTTCCGCCGGTCCCTGGCCTTCGATGAATCCACCGCCACCGCTCACCCGTCCGACGCTGCCTCGATTCGCACGCCGCGAATCGATTTCGTTCGCGCCCCTGCTGACGGCGGCGGCACTGCTGTTGGCCGGTCGTGGTTGGGACGCAATCCTCGACCATCCGGCGCCTGCCGCCACGTTGTTCGCGTGGCTCTTCTCGATGATCGTCACCGGCTCGGTCGCCGTCGTGCGTCATGCGGACGAGCTCGCGGAACTGCTCGGCGAGCCTTTCGGCACGATGATCCTGACGCTGTCGGTGGCGAGCATCGAGATCATGACCATCGCCATCGTCATGACCACCGGCGACCCCAACCCGACACTGGGCCGCGACACGATGTTCTCCGTCGTGATGATCGTGCTGAACGGCTTGATCGGCGTTGCGTTGCTGCTGGGCGGCTTGCGCCACCGCGAACAGCACTACAACCTGCAGGGCGCGAACGCCTACCTCAGCGTGATCGTCGCACTGGTGATCTTCGGCTTGGTGATGCCGGACTTCACCGAATCGTCGGTGGGCCCGACGTTCTCGCGCGGACAGGAAGGCTTCCTGATCCTCATGTGCCTGGGACTCTACGGCGTCTTCCTGGTCATCCAGAGCACGCGCCACCGGTCGTTCTTCGTCGAGGTCGGCGACGAACTGCCCGCCCCCGCCAGCCACGGTGCGCGCGCAGCGAGCCGCCGCTCGCTCGCCTACCACGCGCTGCTGCTCGCGGCCAACCTGGCGCTCGTCATCTTCCTCGCCGAGCACTTCGCCGTGTTGCTGGACTACGGGCTCGACGAGCTGCACGCGCCGCCCGTGCTCGGCGCGATGCTGGTCGCGATCCTCGTGCTCGCGCCGGAAGGCCTGGGCGGCATCAAGGCAGCCATCGCCAACCGGATGCAGCGCTCCGTCAACATCCTGCTGGGCTCGGTGCTCGCGACGCTGTCGCTGACGATTCCCGCCGTCGTCCTGATCGGGCTTGCGCATGGCAGCACCGTGGTCCTGGGCCTCGACCACACGGAAATCGTGCTGCTGATGCTGACGCTGATGGTCAGCGTGCTCACGTTCGTCAGCGGGCGCACCAACGTGCTGCAGGGCGCCGTGCACCTGATGCTGTTTCTCGCCTACGTCATGCTGATCGTGTGGCGGTGAGCGGGCGGGCTCACTCCCACTCGATCGTCGCGGGCGGCTTGCTCGAGATGTCGTAGACGACGCGGTTGAAGCCGCGCACTTCGTTCGTGATCCGGTTGGACACGCGCGCAAGCAGCGCATAGGGCAGCTCCGCCCAGTGCGCCGTCATGAAGTCGGTGGTCTGCACGGCGCGCAACGCGCACGCGTTCTCGTAGGTGCGCCCGTCGCCCATCACGCCCACCGAGCGCACCGGCAGGAACACCGCGAAGGCTTGCGCCGTCTTGTCGTACCACGAGCGGCCGTCGGCATCGAGCGTCGCACGCAACTCCTCGATGAAGATGGCGTCGGCGCGGCGCAGCAGGTCCGCCCGCTCGCGCGTCACTTCACCCAGGATGCGCACGCCGAGGCCAGGCCCCGGAAACGGATGGCGATACACCATCTCGCGCGGCAGGCCCAGCTGCACGCCCAGCTCGCGGACCTCGTCCTTGAAGAGCTCGCGCAACGGCTCCAGCAGCTTGAGATGCAGCGTGTCCGGCAAGCCGCCCACGTTGTGGTGCGACTTGATCGTATGCGCCTTCTTCGTCTTGGCACCGGCGGATTCGATGACGTCCGGGTAGATCGTGCCCTGCGCCAGCCACTTCACGTTGGCGAGCTTCGCCGACTCCCGCTGGAACACGTCGACGAACAGCTTGCCGATGATCTTGCGCTTGGCCTCGGGATCGTCGACGCCCTTCAGCGCGCCGAGGAATTCGCCCGACGCGTCGACGTGGATCACGCGCACACCCAGGTTGCGTGCGAATGTGTCCATCACCTGCGCGCCTTCGTCGAGACGCAGGAGGCCGTGGTCGACGAACACGCACGTGAGCCGGTCGCCGATCGCCTTGTGAATGAGCGCCGCCGCCACCGACGAATCGACGCCGCCCGACAGGCCGAGCAGCACCTCGTCGTCACCGACCTGCTTCCGGATGGCCGCAACGGCCTCGCCGACGTAGTCGCGCATGTTCCAGTCTTCGCCGCAGCCGCAGATCTCGTGCGCGAAGCGCGCGAGCATCGCCGCGCCCTTGGACGTATGCGTCACCTCGGGATGGAACTGCACCGCGTAGAAGTGGCGCGACTCGTCGGCCATCGCCGCGATCGCGCACGCATCGCTGCTGCCGATCACCTTGAAGCCGGCCGGCAGATCCACGACCTTGTCGCCGTGGCTCATCCAGACGTCGAGCAGGCCGTGGCCGTCGGCGTTGCTGCGATCCTCGATGCCGCGGAACAACGCGGAGTGGCCACGCGCGCGCATTTCCGCGTAACCAAACTCGCGGACCTTGCCGGGCTCGACCTTGCCGCCGAGCTGCATCGCCATCGTCTGCATGCCGTAGCAGATGCCCAGCACCGGCACGCCCTGCGTGAACACCGCGTCCGGCGCGCGGCCGGCATCGGGGTCGTACGCCGACAGGTGGCTGCCCGAGAGGATGATGCCCTTGGGCGCGAACTCCCGGATGAACGCGTCCGCAACGTCGTGCGGGTGGATCTCGCAGTAGACGTGCGTCTCGCGCAGCCGCCGCGCGATGAGCTGCGTGACCTGCGAACCGAAGTCGAGGATGAGGATGCGATCGTGCATCGCGTCACCCCACCCGATAATTCGGCGCTTCCTTGACGATGGTCACGTCGTGCACGTGCGACTCGCGCATGCCGGCGCTGGAGATCTCGACGAACTCGGCGCGCGTGCGCATCGCCTCGATCGATTCGCAGCCGCAGTAACCCATCGACGCGCGCAAGCCGCCCATCAGCTGGTGGATCACCGCGGACAGCGGACCCTTGTACGGCACGCGGCCCTCGATGCCTTCCGGCACCAGCTTCTCGGCCGCACCCTCGCCCTCCGTGTCCTGGAAATAACGATCCGCGCTGCCCTGCTGCATGGCGCCCAGCGAGCCCATGCCGCGATAACTCTTGTACGAGCGGCCCTGGTAGAGCTCGATGTCACCCGGCGCCTCTTCGGTGCCGGCGAACAGGCTGCCGAGCATCACGCTCGACGCGCCCGCCGCGATCGCCTTGCCGATGTCGCCGGAGAAGCGGATGCCGCCGTCGCCGATCAGCGGGACTTCCGACAGGCCCGCACCTTCCAGCGCGAACTGGATCGCGGAGATCTGCGGCACGCCGACGCCGGCGACGATCCGCGTCGTGCAGATGGAACCAGGACCGATGCCCACTTTCACGCCGTCCGCGCCATGGTCGATCAGCGCCTTGGCGCCATCGGCCGTCGCGATGTTGCCGCCGATCACCTGCAGCTTGGGATGACGCCGCTTGATGTCGCGCACCTTGTCGAGCACGCCCTGCGAATGGCCGTGCGACGTGTCGACGATCAGCACGTCGACACCCGCGCCCACCAGCGCCTCGACGCGCTCATCGGTGTCCGGGCTGGTGCCCACCGCCGCGCCGGCGCGCAGGCGACCCAGCTCGTCCTTGCACGCGTTGGGGTGCTCGGTGGCCTTTTGGATGTCCTTCACCGTGATCAGGCCGCGCAGCTCCTGCGCCTTGTTGACGACGACGACGCGCTCGATCCGGTGCCGGTGCATCAGCCCCTTGGCGACGTCGAGCTCCACGCCTTCGGGCACGGTGACGAGGCGAGCGGCCGGCGTCATGATCGCGGACACCGGCTGGTCGAGATTCGCCTCGAAGCGCAGGTCGCGGTTGGTGACGATGCCGACGACGCGGTTGCCGTCGACGACCGGCAGCCCGGAGATGCGATGCTGGCGCGTCAGCGCGACGACGTCGCGCACGCTCATCGTCGGCGGGATGGTGATCGGGTCCTTGACGACGCCGCTTTCAAAGCGCTTGACCTTGGCGACTTCGGCCGCTTGCTTGGCCGCGGACATGTTCTTGTGGACGATGCCCAGGCCGCCTTCCTGCGCGATGGCGATGGCGAGGCGTGCTTCGGTGACGGTGTCCATCGCCGCAGACAACAGCGGCAGGTTCAGCGTGATGGAACGGGTGAGGCGGGTCTGGAGGCTGACGTCGCGGGGAACGACCGTCGAATGGGCAGGGACCAGCAGTACGTCGTCGAACGTGAGAGCCTTGCGAACGACACGCATTGTTCTGAAACTCCTATGCGCAAAGATCGATTATACAGCATGTTGGGCGCACGGGCGAGCCGAATCAAGATGTTGGGGTCCGCCGCCTCTCCCCTGCCCGCATGACGCGACCGAGCGTCAGCCCCTGCACGACGATCGAGAACAGCACGCAGGCGTACGTCATCGCGATGATCGTCTGCCGGTAGTCGCCCGCCGGCAGCGACAGCGCGAGCGCGACGGAGATGCCGCCGCGCAGGCCGCCCCACGTCAGCACGGTCACGGCCTGGCGGTCGAACGCGCGATGCAAGCCGGGCAACCATGCCGGCACGCCGACCGACACGAAGCGCGCCACGAGTACCACCGGGATCGCGACCAGCGCCGGCACGATATGGGACCGGTCCAGCGGCAGTACGAGCAATTCGAGCCCGATCAGCACGAACAGCACGGCGTTGAGGATCGAGTCGATCAGCTCCCAGAACGTGTCGATGCGCTCACGCGTGCGGTCCGACATCGCGAAGCGGCGCCCCGCATTGCCGATGATCAGGCCCGCGACGACGATCGCGATCGGTGCGGAAACGTGCAGCGCGGAGGCGGCCGCGAAGCCGCCCATCACCAGCGCCACCGTCAGCAGCACTTCCACCTCGTAGTTGTCGACGGACCGCAGCAGGCGATAGACGCCATAGCCCACCATGGCGCCGAACGCTGCGCCCCCGAGCGCCTCGCGCGCGAAGAAGATCGCCACCGACGACACGCTGTCGATCCGCTCGCCGCCGGCAAGCGCGAGCAGCTCGATGAACACGACGATGCCGACGCCGTCGTTGAACAGCGACTCGCCTGCGACCTTGGCCTCCAGCGACGCCGGGGCGTGCACCGAGCGGATGATCGCGAGCACCGCGATCGGATCGGTCGGCGAGATCAGCGCGCCGAACACGAGGCACCAGATCAGCGGGATGGGCTGGTCAAGCGCGCCGAGCGCGTAATGCAGCCCAAAGCCCACCAGCAGCGTCGAGATGACGACGCCGACGACCGCCAGGAACGCGACGGGCCACCGCTCGCTCGCGAGGTCGGCCCAGTCGACGTGCAGCGCGCCTGCGAACAGCAGGAACCCCAGCATGCTGGTCATCACTGTCTGGTCGAAGTCGACCGTCGACAGCGCGCGATGGGCGACGTATTCGTAATGGATGCCGAGCTTGCCGAGCGCCAGCACGCCGACCGACAGCGCGAGCGCGATCAGCATCATGCCGATCGCACCCGGCAGCTTGACGTAACGGTGGTTGAGCCAGGCGAACAGCGCCGCCAGCGACACGAGCAGCCCCGCCGTGGCGGGAAGGTTCAAGGCGTGGCCTCCGCGGGTGGCAGCTCGCGCACCGGGAACGACGGTGCCGTGCCGTCCTTGCCGACGCCCGCGTAGATGGTCATGTGCGGGAACGGGATCTCGATATCCGCGGCGTCGAACGCCTTCTTCGCACGGCGCAGGAACTCGCGCTTCACGTTCCACTGCTCGAGCGGCCGCACCTTGAAGCGGCAACGCAGGACCACTGCGGAGTCGTCCCAGCGGTCGACGCCCGCTACATCGAGGTCGTCGAGAATCTTGGGGCCGAAGACGGCGTCCTCCCGCAGCTCGGCGCCGACCTTGCGCATGACGGCGACGGCCTCGTCGGTATCCTCGCGATAGCCGACGCCCAGGTCCATCACGGCGTGCGCGTAGCTGCGGCTCATGTTGGTGACCATGGTGATCAGGCTGTTGGGGACGAAGTGCACGTTGCCGTCATAGTCGCGCAGCCGCACGTAGCGCAGCGTCACGTCCTCGACCAGCCCCGACGTACCCGCGATTGCGACGACGTCGCCCGTCGTCAGCTGGTTCTCGAGCAACAGGAAAAACCCGTTGAAGTAGTCCTTGACGAGGCTTTGCGCCCCAAAGCCGATCGCAAGGCCGACGACGCCGGCAGCGCCGAGGATCGGTGCTATCGACACGCCCAACTCCGACAGGATCAGCACGCTTGCGATCAGCGACAGCACCACCGACACGATGTAGCGGCACACGCGACCCAGCGTTTCCGCACGCTTGACCTGCTCGCGGTCGTCGAGGTGCGACGCGACGCGGATCCGCAACGTCCGTATCCCGCGGTTGAGGATGGCCGCGGCGACCCACGCAGCCACGGCAATCAGCACGATGCGCAGCGCGGAGATCGCCGGTCCCTGCCAGGGCCCGAGGTGAAGTGCGGAAAGATGCGTCGACAACGATTCCATGGCGGCCTTTCGTGACGGCCGCACGCCAGCTGACGTGCAGGTTGCAAGGACGCAGGGCCGGCGAGGCGCCCTGCAGCGATGGCCCGCGAGGGGCCGGCGGGAACTGCCGGGGCGGCGGGTCCGGGATGGGCCCGACGCGGTCTTCGCGGCCGGGGCTGGCCGCTCGCCCCAGTATAGGTTCCAGCGGGGTGCCCGCCTTGCGCAGCTACACAAGCCCCCAATCGAGGGCCGCGCACGGCGTCGCCGCGTTGACGCCTGCGGGAGCGGTAGAGTACCGTGCGAAGTTAACGCTCTGCCCGAGGTTTTCCATGCAAATCGCCGCCAAAGCACGTTATCTGGCGCTTGCCTGTTCCGCCGGCGCGGTCGCCTTCGCGTGCGTCACCGCCGCCTCCGCCGCCATGTACAAATGGACCGACGCCAACGGCCGCGTCGTCTACAGCGACCAGCCGCCGCCCGACGGCGTGAAGGCCGAGATGATCGGCCCGGCGCCGCCACCGGCCAATCCCAACGCCACGCGCGAGATGGCCAACAAGGAGGCCGAGCTCAAGAAGCGGCAGATGGATCGCGCCGATGCGGACGCCAAGGCGCAGAAGGACCAGGCCCAGAGCCAGCAGCGTCGCGACCTGTGCCTGGTCGTCCGCGGCAAGATCAAGGACATCGAGGGCGGCGCCCAGGTCTATTCGTACAACGACAAGGGCGAGCGCGTCATCGCGGACGACGCGGGGCGCAAGGCGGAGATCGCCAAGCTGCGCGAAAGCGAGACCAAGTTCTGCGGCAGTTCGACCTGATGCCGCAAGGGCGGCGCGGGCCATGCCGCGCCGCCGCGGTCCGCTGACTACTGCTGCGGCTTCTTGTCCAGCGCCGCCTGGTTGATCTGGACGTCGGTGCGGGCGCGCAGGCTTGCGAGGTACGCGGTCATCAGCTCGCGGCCCACCTGGTCGGAGAGCCGCGACGACGCTGTCTTCAGCCGGTCGTCGTCGAGCGCCGGCGGGTTGGTGACCTTCGTGACGCGATAGATCGAATAGCCGCCCTGCGCGTTGGTCGCGCCGATGTAACCGGGCAATTTCTGCTCGTTCACCTGGAAGATGTGAACCAGCGCGTCCGGCGGCATGCCCGGGCCCACCTGGTTGCGCGTGAGGTCGACCGGCTTGCCGAACGCGAGCCCGACGTCCTTGTCCGACTTGCCTGCCTCCAGCGCGGCGAGCTTCTCGGCGCCCGCCTTCTGCGCGAGCGCAACGGCTTCGCGCCGTTGCAGCTGGCGCCGGATCTCGTCCTTCACCTCGTCGAACGGCCGCACGGCCGCGGGCTTGCTGTCGACGACACGCCCCGCCATCAGCGTGTTGGGCGCGATCTCGATGGCGTCGGTGTTGCGCTTCTGCGTCAGCGAATCCGGCGCGAACACCGCGTCGGCGAACTTGACGTTGTTCTGCGCGAGCTGCTGCACCTGCGCGCGCGCGAGGAACGGCGTCGTCTGCACGGTGAGGCCCATCGCCTTGGCCACGCCCTGCAGCGAATCGGCCTGCTCGTAGACGAGGTTCTGGAACTTCTCCGCCTCGGTCCCGAACTGCTGCTGGATCTTGGCCGCCTTGAGCTGCTTCTCGATGTCGCCCTTCACCTCGTCGAACGGCTTGACCTTGGCGGGCGTGATGCCGGTGACCTTGATCACGTGCCAGCCGAAATCCGTCTGCACCGGACCGACGATGTCGCCGACCTTGGCGGCGAACGCCGCGTCGGCGAAGGGCTTGACCATCGTGTCGTGCGCGAAGCTGCCGAGGTCGCCGCCCTGCGGCGCCGAGCCCGGATCCTCCGACTGCGCCTTGGCGATCTCCGCGAACTTGCCCGGGTTGGCACGCACTTGCGCGGCGATGTCCTCGGCCTTCTTCTTGGCAGCCGCCTTCTCCGCAGCCGAGGCGTCCGGTTTCACCGCGATCAGGATGTGCGACGCGGACCGCTCCTCGGGCTGTCCGTACGCCGCGAGGTTGCTGTCGTAGCGCGCCTTGACTTCCTCGGGCGTGACGGCCGCCTTGCTGGCCAGCGTATCCGGCGACAGCACGAGGTATTCGAGCTTGACCTGCTCGGGCGACTTGAGCGCCGCCTGGTTGTCATCGTAGAACTTGCGGACCGCCGCGTCGTCGATCTTCACGTCCTTCAGGAACGGCTCGACGGGAATCGTCGCCGTGGCCACCTCGCGCTTCTGCTCGAGCAGCGTCAGGTAGCGCTCGACGGAGGGCTTCGCGACGACACTGCCGGCCGCGATCGGCTCCTGCAGCGGCGCAACCCGCATGTCCGAGCGCAGCCGCTGCTCGAACGACGCGGGCGTCATGTCCTGGCCCGACAGCACGAGCTTGTACCGGTCCGCCGAAAACTTGCCGTCCTCCTGGAACGCCGGGATCGACATGATGAAGCCCTGCAGCTGGCCGTCGGTGACGCGCAGCCGGTCTGCCGTGGCCTCGCGGTCGAGAAGCTTCTGGTTCACCAGCTGGTCGACGATCGCGAAGCGGACCTCGGGGCTGTCGAACATCGTCGGGTCGTAGTTTTCCTTGAGCTGCGCCTGCATCCGCTGCTGCTGGTCGCGGATGGCCTGGTCGAATTCCTGCTGCGTGACCTTGTCGCCGCCGACATCGGCGACCTCCGGCAACGTGCTCGACCGCTGGAAGTAGCTGTACGTGCCGAAGAAGACGAACGTCAGCGTGATGATGGAAAGCACGACTTGCGCGATGCGCTTGTGCTTGTCGACGTATTCGAACATGGTGAATGGAGGTCCGGTATGGCGATGCGCGCACGACCGCGGCCGCCGTGGGACGGGAGCCGCTCGCGGGCCCCTTGCACGATCAGGAAGATTGGCGGAGTGGACGGGACTCGAACCCGCGACCCCCGGCGTGACAGGCCGGTATTCTAACCAACTGAACTACCACTCCGTTGCTGCGCTGCGTGACCTTCGCGCCGCGATGCGCGTCCCGGCAGCACCGGTCCGTGGTGGGTGCTGACGGGATCGAACCGCCGACATTCGCCTTGTAAGGGCGACGCTCTACCAGCTGAGCTAAGCACCCGTCTGGCGCGAAGTCCGCTAGTTTAACGCATCCTTCAACGCCTTGCCAGCCCGGAACTTGGGCACTTTGGCAGCGTCGATGCGGATCTCGCCACCCGTCCGCGGGTTGCGGCCGGTCCGCGCGGTGCGCTTGCCGACGTAGAAGGACCCGAAGCCCACGAGCGTGACCATGTCGCCCTTGGTGAGCGACGTGCGGATGGACTCGACGGTGGCGTCGAGCGCGCGCCCGGCGGCAGCCTTGGAGATGTCGGCGTGTTGCGCGATGGCGTCGATGAGATCGTTCTTGTTCAACGGAAGTCCTTTCGATGCGAGTGCCGCGCCGGCGCCACGAGCGGCGGCACGTGCGGCAACGGGGAATGGGAGCGCCGGCATCGAACGACGACGGCACGTGACGACGTTATAGTCCGCGCGATTTCACGGTGTCAAGTTGCACCGCGCACCAATCCCTGCAAACCGCGCGCAACGCATCGCACAAAAACGAAACGCGCATCGCGGGGCCGCGATGCGCGTTTCCGGTGACGCGATGCAACCGGCGCGCGTCAGTGCTTGATTACCGACGGCACGTCGCCCGCCGGTGGCGCCGCGACCGGCGGTGCCTCGACTGCGGCGACTGCTTCCTCGAGCGCGGCCGGCGGATTCTCCAGCGCGGCCTCGAGCACCTGGTCGATCCAGCGTACCGGCTGGATCTCGAGGCGGTTCTTGATCTCGTCGGCGATCTCCGCGAGGTCCTTCACGTTCTCCTCGGGAATCAGCACCTTCTTGATGCCACCGCGACCGGCCGCGAGCAGCTTCTCCTTGAGACCGCCGATCGGCAGCACTTCACCGCGCAGCGTGATCTCGCCGGTCATCGCGACGTCGCAACGCACCGGGATGCCCGTCAGCACCGACACGATGGCGGTCGTGATCGCGCCGCCAGCGGACGGACCGTCCTTGGGCGTTGCGCCTTCCGGCAAGTGGATGTGCAGGTCCGTCTTCTGGTAGAAGTCCGGCGCGATACCCAGCGTCTTCGCGCGCGAGCGCACGACCGACAGCGCCGCGGCGATCGACTCGTTCATCACGTCGCCCAGCTTGCCGGTCGACGTCGTCTTGCCCTTGCCCGGCAGCGCGACCGCTTCGATCGTCAGGAGGTCGCCGCCCACTTCCGTCCACGCGAGGCCGGTGACCTGGCCCACCTGGTTCTTCTTTTCGGCGATACCGTACGTGTAGCGGCGCACGCCCAGGTACTTGTCGAGGTTCTTGGGCGTCACCTCGATCGGACCCTTGGCCTTGCGCGCCTTGCCTTCGCTTTCCTTCAGCAGCAGCGACTTCACCACCTTGCGGCAGATCTTGTTGATGTCGCGTTCCAGGCTGCGCACGCCGGCTTCACGCGTGTAGTAACGGACGACGTCGCGCAACGCGGCATCGGACACGTGCAGCTCGTCCGGCTTGATGCCGTTGTTCTTGATCTGCTTCGGCAGCAGGTACTGCTTGGCGATCGCGATCTTCTCGTCTTCCGTATAACCCGAGAGGCGGATGACTTCCATGCGGTCGAGCAACGGCGCCGGGATGTTCATCGTGTTGGCCGTGGCCACGAACATCACGTCCGACAGGTCGTACTCGACCTCGACATAATGGTCGACGAACGTCGAGTTCTGCTCGGGATCGAGCACCTCCAGCAGCGCCGACGACGGGTCGCCGCGGAAGTCCTGGCCCATCTTGTCGACTTCGTCGAGCAGGAACAGCGGGTTGCGGACACCGACCTTCGTCATGTTCTGCAGGATCTTGCCGGGCATCGAGCCGATGTACGTCCGCCGGTGCCCGCGGATCTCCGCCTCGTCGCGCACGCCGCCCAGCGACATCCGGATGAACTTGCGGTTCGTCGCCTTGGCCACCGACTGGCCGAGCGACGTCTTGCCCACACCGGGCGGGCCGACGAGGCACAGAATGGGCGCCTTCAGCTTGTCGACGCGTTGCTGGACCGCGAGGTACTCGACGATCCGTTCCTTGACCTTCTCGAGGCCGTAGTGGTCGGCGTCGAGGATCTTGACGGCCTGCGCGAGGTCCTTGCTGATCTTGCTCTTCTTGCGCCACGGCAGCGACGTCAGCGTGTCGATGAAGTTGCGCACGACGGTGGCTTCGGCGGACATCGGCGACATCATCTTGAGCTTCTTGAGCTCGTTCATCGCCTTGGCTTCCGCTTCCTTCGTCATCCTGGCGGACTTGATCTTCTTTTCCATGTCCTCGAGGTCGGCGTTCTCGTCGCCCTCCCCGAGTTCCTTCTGGATCGCCTTGACCTGCTCGTTCAGGTAGTACTCGCGCTGGCTCTTCTCCATCTGCCGCTTGACGCGGCCGCGGATGCGCTTTTCGACCTGCAGGATGTCGACCTCGCCTTCCAGCACGCCGAGCAGGTGCTCGAGGCGCTTGGCGACGTCGCCCATCTCCAGGATCTGCTGCTTCTGCTCGAGCTTGAGCGGCAGGTGCGCCGCAATCGCGTCGGCCAGCCGGCCGCCGTCGTCGATGCCGGACATCGACGTCAGGATCTCGGGCGGGATCTTCTTGTTCAGCTTCACGTACTGGTCGAACTGCGTCAGCAGCGCGCGGCGCATCGCCTCGACTTCGGAGGCCGGGCCCGAGTCCGCCGCCTGCGGCATCGCGCTGGCCGACAGGTATTCACCGTGGTCGGTCACCGACTGCACGGCGGCTCGTTGCGTCCCCTCGACCAGCACCTTCACCGTGCCGTCGGGCAGCTTCAGCATCTGCAGCACCGTGGCGACGCTACCGATGTCGTACAGGTCCTCGGCCACCGGGTCGTCCTTGGCCGCCTGCTTCTGGGCGACGAGCAGGATGTGCTTGCCGGCTTCCATCGCCACGTCCAGCGCCTTGATGGACTTCGGGCGGCCGACGAACAGCGGGATCACCATGTGCGGGAAAACGACGACGTCCCGCAGCGGGAGCAGCGGGAGCGTTACCGTGGTGGCGGACAGCGGGGTCGAATCGTTGGGCATTGCGGATTCCGGGAACCTCGGGAGGGAGGGGTCATGGTCAACATGGGGCTACCCGCCGAGCCTGTCAAGCCGACGGACGCACCATTCTAGAGCGACCTACGGGAAGCGCCGCCCGCCCATTTACGGGGCGTTGCGCCGGTACAACAGCAGGATCGGCTGTCGGGCGAATCGCGAGGTTCGGGCCCGGGGCGTGGGTTGGCGACGCGGGCGCCTCTAGAGGGCGGCGCGGCGGCGCCGCCCGAATTGCGAAGCCCGCGACGCCAACCCGCGCCCCGGGCCCCCGCCAACCTCAAGACTTCGCCGAAGCCACCTTCGGCGGATCCGCGAACATCAACAACGGCTTGCCGTCGTTGGTGATCGTCGACTCGTCGACGACGACGCGGGACAGGTTGGCAAGCGACGGCAGGTCGTACATCACGTCGAGCAGCGTCTGCTCGAGGATCGACCGCAGGCCGCGGGCACCTGTCTTGCGGGCCAGCGCCTTGCGCGAGATCGCGCGCAGCGCGGCTTCCCGGATCTCGAGCTCGACGCCTTCCATCCGGAACATCTTCTGGTACTGCTTCAGCAGCGCGTTCTTGGGCTCGACGAGGATCTGGATCAGCGCGGCCTCGTCCAGCTCGTCCAGCGTGGCCACCACCGGCAGCCGGCCGACGAATTCCGGGATCAGGCCGAACTTGATCAGGTCCTCGGGCTCGGCTTCGCGCAGCAGCGCCGTCATGCTCCGACGGTCGTCCGGGCTCGCGACTTCAGCGCCGAAGCCGATGCCGGTCTTGGCGGTGCGCTGGCGGATGATCTTCTCGAGGCCGTCGAACGCGCCGCCGCAGACGAACAGGATGTTGGTCGTGTCGACCTGCACGAACTCCTGGTTCGGGTGCTTGCGGCCGCCCTGCGGCGGCACGCTGGCGATCGTGCCTTCGATCAGCTTCAGGAGCGCCTGCTGCACGCCTTCACCCGAGACGTCGCGCGTGATCGACGGGTTGTCCGACTTGCGCGAGATCTTGTCGATCTCGTCGATGTAGACGATGCCGCGCTGCGCCTTCTCGATGTCGTAGTCGCACTTCTGCAGCAGCTTCTGGATGATGTTCTCGACGTCCTCGCCGACATAGCCGGCTTCCGTCAGCGTCGTCGCGTCCGCGATGACGAACGGCACGTCGAGCAGCCGCGCGAGCGTCTGCGCGAGCAGCGTCTTGCCCGAGCCCGTGGGGCCGATCAGCAGGATGTTCGACTTGGCGAGCTCGACTTCGTCGTCCTTGCCGCCCGTCTCCAGCCGCTTGTAGTGGTTGTAGACGGCGACCGACAGGATCTTCTTGGCCGGCTCCTGGCCGATCACGTACTGGTCCAGGATCTGGCGGATCTCGTGCGGCGTCGGCAGCTTGTTGCGGTCCGCGCGCGCCGTCTCACCCGTACTGCCTTCCTCGCGGATGATGTCGTTGCACAGCTCGATGCACTCGTCGCAGATGAACACCGACGGGCCCGCGATCAGCTTGCGGACCTCGTGCTGGCTCTTACCGCAGAACGAGCAGTACAGCAGCTTGTCGCCGGAGGACGATTTTTCAGCCATTCAACGCCAATTCAACGAATTAACACGTGCGATTCGCGTGGAACCTCACGGACACTGTACTAGCCTGCGGTCCGCTTGTGCAAGACCTTGTCCACGATACCGTAATCCTTGGCCTCCTCGGCCCACAGAAAACGGTCCCGATCATGGTCCAATTCGACCTGTTCCTTGCTGCGGCCGGTGAATTCGGCCATCAGCCCGATGAAGCGCTTCTTGAGGTCGATGGCGTATTGGGCATGGCGCTCGATGTCCGAGACCTGGCCCTGGAAGCCGCCGGACGGCTGGTGAATCATCACCGTGGAGTTGGGCAGCGCAAGGCGCTTGCCCTTCGCGCCCGCGGCGAGCAGGAACGCACCCATGCTGGCCGCCATGCCGACGCACATCGTCGAAATGTCCGGCTTCACGAACTGCATCGTGTCGTAAATGGCCATCCCCGCCGACACCGACCCGCCAGGCGAGTTGATGTAGAAATGAATGTCCTTGTCCGGATTCTCGGATTCGAGGAACAGCATCTGCGCGACGATCACATTGGCCGCGGCGTCGTTCACCGGGCCCACGAGAAACACGATCCGCTCCTTGAGCAGCCGCGAATAGATGTCGTAGGCGCGCTCGCCGCGCCCGCTCTGCTCGATCACCATCGGCACGAGGCCGAGTGCTTCGGGAGGGGTGAAGGTGTTCATGCGATGTCCTTGGAAACGGCGCCGGGGCCGAGGGGGGCGCGTCCTAGTTGGAGCCGGGACCCGGGTTCATCAACTCGTCGAACGTCCGCGGCGTCGGCACGACCTTGGCCTTGCCCAGCACCCAGTCCACGACGTTCTGTTCCGACGCGGCCGCCTCGAACTCGGCCAGGCGTTCCGGCTGCTCGTAGTGCCAGCGGACGACAGCGTCCGGCTGCTCGTAGGTCGACGCCGCCTCGGCGACGCGGGCGCGCACCTGGTCGGGCGTGGCCGCGAGGCCTTCCTTCTCGATCAGGTTGGACAGTGCAAGGCCCAGCGTGACGCGCTCGGCGGCCTGCTCGCGGAACGCGTCCGGCGTGAGGCGGATGT
Source organism: Pseudomonadota bacterium (assembly GCA_018241745.1). Classification (GTDB taxonomy): domain Bacteria; phylum Pseudomonadota; class Gammaproteobacteria; order Burkholderiales; family Casimicrobiaceae; genus VBCG01. The sequence continues at coordinate 22,580 of JAFEDG010000001.1, read as the reverse complement.
CCTCGCGCTTGACGCCCTGCTGGATGAGGTTCTGCGCCGCGCGCTGCAGCATGTTGTTCGCCTCCATCTCGACCAGTGCGCCCGGCACCGCGAAGTTGGCGGCGGCGCGCAACGCACGCAGCGCCTGCTCGCGCGTCAGCGCCTCGAGCTTGCGCTTCAGCTCGAGCTTGAGGTTCTGGTCGACCTCGGCGCGCAGGTCGGCGAGCTTGCCGCTGGCCACGCCGAATGCCTTCGCGAACGCGTCGTCGAGCGGCGGCAGCTCCGGTTCCTCCAGCGCCTTCATCGTCAGCGTGAACGACGCCGACTTACCGGCGACGTCCTTGCCGTGGTAGTCGGCCGGGAACACCAGCGGGAACGTCTTTGTCTCGCCCGGCTGCATGCCGGCCACCGCGGCTTCGAACTCGGGCAGCATGCGGCCTTCGCCGATGCCGATCGGAAAGTCGGTCGCCTGGCCGCCCGGGAACTCGACGCCGTCGATCGCGCCGGTGAAGTCCACGCGCGCGCGATCGCCCTTCTGCGCGGCGCGGGTGACCGGCTTCCACGTCGCGCGCTGCAGCTGCAGCTTCTGCAGCGTGGCGTCGATGTCCGCTTCGGTGACGCTCGCGTCCGGCTTCTCGATCGTCATCGACGCGAGGTCGTTGAGCTTGATCTCGGGGTAGACCTCGAACGTGGCCTGGAACTCGAGTGCGTCGTTGCCCGCCGCGGGCGCCCGGGGCTCGATCCGCGGGTAGCCGGCGACGCGCAGGTTCTGGTCGCGGACGACGTCGTTGAACTGGGCCTGGACCCGATCGGTGATGACTTCCGACCGCATCTGCGGGCCGTATTGCTGGACGATCAGCTTCATCGGCACCTTGCCCGGGCGAAAGCCGGGGAGCCGGGCCGAGCGGGCCATCTTCGTGAGGCGCTTCTCGACCTCGCTTTCGATCTCCTGGACGGGGATCGCGACGTTGAAGCGCCGCTCGAGCGCGCCGAGCGTTTCGACGGTGGTTTGCATGCGGTTCGTTCCTGCCAAGTGGGTGGTGCGAAAGGGGGGACTCGAACCCCCAAGGGTTGCCCCGCCGGCTCCTAAGGCCGGTGCGTCTACCAATTCCGCCACTTTCGCTAGCGGCCGCCGGCGCGGCACCGGGCGCGCCGGGGGCACGCGAAGCGGCCAAGCAGTTGATTATAGCGGAACTGTCGTCCCGGACCGGCCCATTAAGGCGCCCCCCGCCGCGTGCCGCGGCGATCGGCGAGAATCGTGCTTCCCAACGGGCAAGGCGCGTCGCGTGGCGGTCGGGCATTACGAGAACTTTCCGGTGGCCTCGCGGCTGGTGCCTGCGCGCTTGCGCGGCGCCGTCGTCGCCATCTACCGCTTCGCCCGCAGCGCCGACGACCTCGCCGACGAAGGCGACGCGCTCCCGGCCGCGCGGCTCGCCGCGCTGGCCGCCTACGGCCAGGCGCTGGACGCGATCGCCGCCGGGGAGACGCCGTCGGAAGCACCGTTCCCCGCGCTCGCGGCGGCGATCCGCGAGCATCGCCTGCCCCTGGCCCCTTTCCACGACCTGCTGTCCGCGTTCGCCCAGGACGTGACGACGCCGCGCTACGCCGACGAAGACGCGTTGCTCGACTATTGCCGGCGCTCCGCCAACCCGGTAGGGCGGCTGCTGTTGGCGCTGTACGACGCAGCCACCCCGGCCAACCTCGCCGCGGCGGACGCGATCTGCACGGCATTGCAGCTGACCAACTTCTGGCAGGACGTGGCGATCGACTGGACCAAGGATCGCGTCTACCTGCCGCAGGACCACCTCGCGCGCTTTGGCCTCGCGGACGCCGACATCGCCGCCGGGCGCGCGGACGCGCGGTGGCAGGCGCTGATGGCATACGAGACGGCGCGCACGCGCGAGCGCTTCGCGGCCGGCCGCCCGCTGACACGCGCGCTGCCGTGGCGGCTGGGCCTCGAGCTCGCGGCGGTGATCGCCGGCGGCCGCCGGATTCTCACGCGGATCGACGCGGTGCACGGCGACGTGTTCCGCCATCGCCCGACGCTCAAGCTCGGCGACTGGGCGCGCGTCGGCGTCGCCGCGCTGGTCGCGTGAACGCACGATGACACCCGACGAATACTGCGAACAGAAGGCGGCCCAGAGCGGCTCGTCGTTCTATTACAGCTTCCGGCTGCTGCCGCCGCCGCGCCGGCGCGCGATCACCGCGCTGTATGCGTTCTGCCGGGAAGTCGACGACGTCGTCGACGAGGTCAGCGACCCGGCGCTCGCACGCATCAAGCTCGCATGGTGGCGCGGCGAGCTCACGGCGCTGTTCGCCGGCACGCCGGGCCATCCGGTCACGCGCGCGCTGGCCCCGGCGGTGCGCGACTACGGACTCGCGCATGCGGACCTCGAGGCGGTGGTCGACGGCATGGCGATGGACCTCGAGCAGACGCGCTACCTCGACTTCGCCGCGCTGGAGCGCTACTGCCATCACGTCGCAGGCGTCGTCGGCGTCATGTCCGCGTCGATCTTCGGCTACACGGAACGCTCGACGCTGGGGTACGCGCGCGACCTCGGCATCGCGTTCCAGCTCACGAACATCGTTCGCGACGTCGGCGAGGACGCGCGCCGCGGCCGCGTCTACCTGCCGCAGGACGAGCTCGCGCGGTTCGGCGTCCCGGTCGCCGACCTGATGCATGCGCGGGACAGCGACGCGTTCCGCGCGCTGATGGCCTTCCAGGTGGATCGCGCCCGCGACTGGTATGCGAAGGCGCTCGCGCAATTGCCGGCCGCCGACCGCCGCGCGCAGCGGCCCGGGCTTGCGATGGCAGCGATCTACCGCACGCTGCTCGACGAGATCGCGCGCGACGGCTATCGCGTGCTCGATCGCAGGACGTCGCTGACACCGCTGCGCAAGCTGTGGATCGCGTGGCGCGCGCGCTGATGCGCCGCGCCCGGCCGGCATGAGTTCCGAAGCCCCGTTCGTCGTCGTCGGCGGCGGATGGGCCGGCTGCGCCGCCGCCGTCACGCTGGCGCGCGCGGGGCGGCCCGTCCGGCTCGTGGAGACCGCGGGCGTGCTGGGCGGGCGCGCGCGGCGCGTGCCGCGTCATGGCCTTTTGCTCGACAACGGGCAGCACCTGATGCTCGGCGCCTATCGCGCGACCCGCGCGTTGCTCGCGACGCTGCACGGGACCGTGCCGCTCGACGCGCGCAGGCTTGCGCTGGTGCCGTGGACCGCGACGGTCCCCGGCGCCGTGTCGCTCAAGGCGCGCGCGCTGCCGGCGCCGCTGTCACTGCTCGCGGGCCTCGCCACCGCGCACGGCCTCACGGTCGCCGATCGTGCGGCACTGCTGCGCTGGTTCGTCGCGCTGTCGCGCAGCGGCTTCGCGTGTGCCGCGGAGGCGACGGTCTCCGCGCTGCTCGCGCCGCTGCCCGCGCCCGTTCGCAAGATGCTGTGGGAACCGCTGGCGCTGGCGGCGCTCAACACGCCCGTCGACGTCGCGTCCGGGCAGGTATTCGCCAACGTGCTGCGCGATACGTTCGCCGGGGACGCGCGAGCGTCCGACACGCTGTGGCCGGCACTGGACCTGACGGCGCTCGTCGGCGACGCGACGGCGCGCTACCTGGCCGCACGCGGCGGCGACGTCCTGCTGCGCACGCGAGCCACCCTCGCGGCCGGCGCGACGCCGGCCGTGCGCATCGACGACCACCTCGTCGCCGCGCGCGGGGTCGTGCTCGCCGTGGCGCCACACCAGCTCCTCGCGACGCTCGGCGATGCGCCCGATGCGGATGCGGTCCGCGAGGCGGTGGCGCTGCTCGACTACGAGTCGACGACGACCGTGTACCTCGGCTATCCGCGCGCGCCGGCCACGGCATCGCCGACGCGCTTCGCGCAGCTGGACGCCGCGCCGGGCCAGTGGTTGTTCGACCGCGCCGACATCCTGGCGCGCGCAGGCGCCGGCGCGCCGACGATCGGCGCGCTGTACGCCGTCGTGGTCAGCGCGGATGGACCGCACCTCGACTTTGGGCCGCCGGCCCTCGCGCGCCTGGTCGACGCGCAGCTCCGCCAGCTCGCGCCGGACCTCGCGCCGCTGATGTGGTCGCAGGTGATCGCGGAGCGGCGCGCGACGTATGCGTGCACGCCGCACTCCGTCGCCGCACGCCGCGGCCTCGCCGCCGCGATGCCTGCGCGGGGCGTGCGCCTTGCGGGCGACTACGTGGACACGGACTACCCGGCGACGCTGGAAGCCGCCGTGCGCAGCGGCGTGCGCGCCGCGGAAGCGCTGCTGCACGACACCGGCTGACGCCGGTCAGCGTGCCGCCGCGTCCCAGCGCCAGAACGCGTCACCCTCGTCGCGCAGCATCCGCGCGAGCACGCCGCGGTGCACTTCCGACGCGCCGTCGACGAGCCGCGCCTGCCGCGCATAGCGGTAGATCCATTCGAGCGGCGTGTCGCGTGAGTAGCCGCGCGCGCCGCACAGCTGGATCGCGGTGTCGACGGCCTGCTGCAGCGCATCGGCGACGACAACCTTGGCCATCGACACTTCCTTGCGCGCGAAGTCGCCGGCGTCGAGCTTGACGGCGGCGCGCATCGTCAAGAGGCGCCCGATTTCGATCTTCATCGCCGCGTCGCCGAGCAAGCCCTGGACGCTGTCGAGCGATGCGAGCGTGTGGCCGCCGCTCATCCGAGTCTCGACGTAGGGAAGCGCCACCGCCAGCGCGCGCTTCGCGAGGCCCGTCCAGCGCATGCAGTGCGTGAGCCGCGCCGGACCCAGCCGGATCTGCGTCAGCTTGAGGCCGTCGCCGATCTCCATCAGCCGGTCCGCGTCGGGGATCTCGAGGCCGTCGAACACGAGCTCGCAGTGCCCACCGTGCTCCTCCGGCCCCATGATCGGAATGCGCCGCTCGATGCGCCAGCCCGGCGCGTCGCGATCGAACAGGAACGCGGTGAGGCCGCGGCGCGTGTCGTCGCTGGTGCGTGCGATCAGGATGAAGTGCTGGGCGATGCCGGCGCCGGTGATGAACCACTTGCGGCCGTGCACGATCCAGCGGTCGCCGTCGCGCGTGGCCGTCGTGCGGATCATCGTCGGGTCCGAGCCCCCGCCGGGCGCCGGCTCCGTCATCGCGAACGCGGAGCGGACCGCGCCGGACACGATCGGCGCGAGCCAGCGCGCCTGCTGCGCGGGTGTCGCGACCTTGGCGAGGACCATGATGTTGCCGTCGTCCGGCGCCGCGCAGTTGAACGCGGCAGGACCGAAGATCGACGCGTTCATCGCCTCGTAGCATGGCGCGCGGTCGGCGAGGCCCAGCCCCTGCCCGCCGAGTTCCCGCGGGACCTGCAGCGCCCACAGCCCCGCCGCTTTCGCGTCGGCGCGCAGCTGCTCGAGCAGCGTGAGCTTCAGGTTGTCGTGCTCGTCGTAGTTCGCGCGATCCGCTTCGAGCGGCGTGATACGCGCGGCGACGAAGGCGGCGATCCGCGCGCGCAACGCTTCGGTGGCCGGCGGCAGGCTGAACGAGATGGTCATCGTCGTCGTCAGGGTCCGGGCAACGTGTGGCCGCCATCGACCGTGAGCGTGGCGCCCGTGATTGCGCGACCCGCATCGGACAGGAACAACAGCAGCGCGCCGTCGAGGTCCGCGGGCTCGCCGAACCGGCGTTGCGGGATGCGCTTCTTCATCGCCTCGCCGGCGGGCGACGCAAGGAATTCGCGATTGAGGTCGGTGACCACGTAGCCCGGCGCGAGCGCGTTGACGCGGATGCCGTGCACGGCCCACTCGAGCGCCAGCGCCTCGGTCAGGCGGATGAGCCCCGCCTTGGCGGCGACATAGGCCGGCACCTGCTTGGCGACGCGCAGGCCGAGGATCGACGCGATGTTGACGATCGCGCCGCCTCCGGTCGCCTGCATCACGCGCGCCGCCGCGCGGGCGACGCGAAAGCAGCCGGACAGGTTCGTGTCGATGACGGCGTCCCACGCGTCGTCGCCGGTGTCCAGCGCGGGTGCCGTCGCCGTGATGCCCGCGTTGTTGACGACGAGGTCGAGTCGCCCCGCGCGTTCGACGATCGCCGCCACGGCGGCCTCGACGGCGGCGGCGGACGTCACGTCGAGCGCGAGCGGCTCCTGCGTGCCGCCGCTGGCATTCGGCGCTGCCGTGGCAAGCCGGTCGGCACGCCGCGCGGCGCCGAACACGCGCGCGCCGTGCCGCGCGAGCAGCTCGGCGAAATGCGCGCCGAGGCCGCTCGACGCGCCGGTAACGAGCGCAACGCGGCCGGCCAGCACCGCAGGCGCGAACAACGAGTCGCTCATCCGAGCACCCGCGGGTTGGCGATCGCAAGCCGCGCGCGCGTCAGCGCGACGAGCGCGGTGCGCAACGCGTCGTCGGCGAGCGGGTCGGGGCTCGCGGCGATCGCGGCCGACCATCGCGCGGCGTCGACGTCGAGCTGCGCCACGTCGTCCGCGGCGCCTTCACGCGCCGCGATGGCCATCGCGTTGGCGACCATCCGCAACGTGTAATGGTGCCGCGCATCCACCTCCGGGACGAGCTCCAGCAACGCGCGCCGCGCGATGTCGAGCAACTGTGGTGCGCGTGGTTCATCGGCCATCGTCCGCCTCCGTCAGCTCCAGCATCTGCCATTCGAGCTCGGGCAGCAGGCGCCCGGTGAGCGCCAGTTCCAGGCTCGCCTCGCCGCCGGCCAGCACGCGCTCGACCTGTTGCAGCGCGATCACGGCCCAACGGACTTGAGCCAGCACCTGCCACCAGCGCAGGTCCGTGTCCGCATAGGCACTGCCGCGCGCGGCGTTGTAGGCGTCGACGAAATCGCGCGTGTCCGCGATGCCGCCGGCGCCGCGGTCGCGGCGGCCAAAGCGCCAGCACGGGGCCGTGAACCAGCCGAGATCCTCGCGCGGATCGCCGAAGCCGGCAAATTCCCAATCGAGCGTCGCGGTGACGCGGCCGGCGTCGACGAGCAGGTTGCCGATCCGGTAGTCGCGATGCAGCAACACGGCCGGCTCCGGCGCGGGCCGCCTCTGCTCGAGCCACGCGAGCGTCCAGTCGAGGACCGGCCGCGGGTCCCCCGCCAGCGCGCGCCAGTGCGCGACGGCTGCACGGTAGCCCGCGAGCATGTCGCGGGTCGGGTCCTGCGGCAGCGGGCCCAGGCATGCGAGGCGCGGGTCGTCGACGGCGATCGCGTGGATCCGGGCCAGGTTGCGGCCGATGTCCCGGACCAGCCCTGCGCGGTCTGCTACGGCACCGTCCTTGACCAGGCGGAAACCCGCCGCGTCGCCCGGCATCCGCGTCATGACGAAGAACGGCGGCAACGCGCTGTCGCCTGCTCGCGCGAACAGCGGCACCGGCGTGGCCACGCCCGCCGCATGCGCCACCGTCAGCAGTGCGTACTCGTCGAGCCGGCTGCGGCTTGCGGCGACCTGCGACGGCGCGTCGGTGCGCAGCACCCAGCGCTGGCGCCCGGCGTACGGACCGCCGTCGACGGCGACCTCCAGCGCCAGGTTCTGCTGGATCGCGCCGCCGGACAACCGCGTCGCGTCGACGATCGCCAGCCCACGCGCACGGGCGAGCGGCGCCAGCGCGGCCGCCAGCGCCGCGCGGCCCTCCTGCGCCAGCAGGTCGCTCACCGCAGGACCCGCGCCATGCTCAGCGCGTCGGCGGACTGGACGCGCCGTGCCCGAGCGCGCGCTGCATCAGCACGACGTCGAGCCAGCGGTCGAACTTGCGGCCGACGGCCTTCAGCACGCCCACATGCGTGAAACCGAACGCGGCGTGCAGGCCGATCGACGCGGCATTGGCCGAGTCGCCGATCACTGCCAGCATCTGGCGGTCGCCGCGCGCCGTGCAGGCGTCGATCAACGCGGCAAGCAGCGCGCGTCCCACGCCCTGCCCGATGGCGGACGGCGCCAGGTACACGGAGTCTTCGGCGGCAAAGCGGTACGCGAGCCGCGGCCGATAGATGCCGGCGTACGCATATCCCAGCACCTCGCCATCCCGTGCGGCAACGAGCCACGGATAGCCTGCGTCCGCGATGTTGCGCATCCGCCCCGCCATGTCGGCCACCGACGGCGCCTCCAGCTCGAACGAGCCGGTCCCGTGCGTCACGTGGTGCCCGTAGATGGCGGCGATGGCGCCGACGTCGTCCGGCTGCGCGGCACGGATCGCGACGTCCGCGTTCATCGCTGCAGCCTCCGCGTCCGCGCGCCCGGCGCGCTCATGCGCGCGTCGTCGACTGCCGCAAGAGCCGCTGCTGCTCGCGTTGCCACTCGCGCTCCTTGATCGTCGCGCGCTTGTCGAACTGCTTCTTGCCCTTGGCGAGCCCGATCTCGAGCTTGACGCGGCCGTTCTTGAAGTGCAGGTCCAGCGGGGTCAGCGTGTATCCGGCGCGCTCGACCTTGCCGATCAGCGTGTCGATCTCCGCGCGGTGCAGCAGCAGCTTGCGGGTACGCGTCGGGTCCGCGTGCACGTGCGTCGACGCGGTGGCGAGCGGCGAGATGTGCGACCCGATGAGCAACAGCTCGTCGTCCTTGACGACGACGTAGGCTTCCTTCAGTTGCGCACGGCCCGCGCGGATCGACTTCACCTCCCAGCCTTCCAGCGCGATACCGGCCTCGAAGCGCTCCTCGATAAAATAGTCGTGGAACGCCTTGCGGTTCTCGACGATGCTCATTTGCACATGCCCATGATCGGTCCCATTCTAGCAATCGCGCCATGCAGCGCGTAGCCAAGTCCGTCCTCGTGCCGTATGCCGACGGCGAGATGTTCGCGCTCGTCGACGACGTCGAGTCCTACCCGCGCTTCCTGCCGTGGTGCGGCGGCGCGGCCGTGCTCGCGACGCGCCCCGACGGCAAGACGGCGCGTGTCGACATCGCCTTCCACGGCGTCAAGGCCCATTTCACGACCGACAACCGCAACGACCCGCCGCGCTCGATCACGATCACGCTGCACGACGGCCCGTTCCGCCACCTGCACGGCGAATGGCGCTTTCGCGCGCTGGCCCCCGCCGCCTGCAAGGTGGAGCTCGAACTCGCGTACGAGTTCGCGACGCCCATGCTGGGCCGGGTGTTCGGACCGGTGTTCAACCACATCGCCAACACGTTCATCGACGCGTTCGTGACCCGCGCGGAAGCCGTCTACGGCCCGGCGAAGGCGCCGTGAACGTGACGCTGGCCTGGGCGGCGCCGGACCGCGAATGGCACGCCGCAGTCGAGCTGCCCGCCGGCGCGACGCTTGCCGATGCGCTGGCCGCCTCGGGGGCGCTGGAGGTCCTCCCCGAAGCTACCGCGCTCCGCTACGCGATCTTCGGCGAGAACGCGGCGGCCGACACCCCGCTCCGCGATGGCGACCGGATCGAGCTCACCCGGCCGCTGATCGCCGACCCGAAGACGGTGCGCCGGCGGCGGGCGGCGGAGCGGCCCGTGAAGGTGAAGGCGAAGCCTCCGCGGTCGGCGCGGTGACGGGTGGCCGATTCCGGCGCCGCCGGAGGACCGGGGTGTCCGCCGCAGCGCCTGTCTTCGTGGGGCGGAGTCGGGCACCCCCAAGCCTTCGCCCCGCCGAGTGGCCGGCGTAGGACAACGCCGCTGTCAACCGTAGGTGGCCGCCGACGTCGCTTTCGGGCGACAATGGCGGGATGCCCTCCCGACCGACCTTCGGCGCCCGCCGCGCCGCACTCACCACGCTTGCCCATGCCGGGCGGACGGCGACGGCACTTGCGGTCGTGCTGGCGCTCGCTGCACCGCTGGCGGCGGCCCCGACCAAACACCCCGCACCCCGGAAGGCCGCGCCGGCCGCGCAGCCGCTGCCCACCGTCACGACGTCGCTGTGGCACAAGGCGCAGGACGTCGCGATCTTCGCGCTGGGGCTGATCGGCGTCGACTACCGCTTCGGGGGGGACGACCCGCAGACAGGCGTCGACTGCAGTGGCCTCGTCCGCTACGTGTTCCAGCAGACCACCGGGATCACGCTGCCGCGGACGTCGGCGCAGCTCGGCAAGCTGGGCGCGCAGGTGGGACGGTCCGACCTGCTACCCGGCGACCTCGTGTTCTTCAACACGCGCCGCTTCATGAATTCGCACGTCGGCATCTATCTCGGCGACAACCGGTTCGTCCACGCGCCGTCCACCGGCAGCGAAGTCGAGATCTCGTCGCTGGACGAAGCCTACTGGCGGCAGCATTTCAACGGTGCGCGCCGGCTGATCGGCGTGCTGCCCAACCTGATCCCGACGGCGATGGCGGCCGAACCGGCGGCTGCATTCGGCTTTGGCGAGCCGCTCGGCACGCCGTCCGTGGGCACGCTCGGCCCGCTGCCGGCGCCCGCCGCGATCGCGGCGATGGCGCCCGCACCGGTATTGCAGCCGCTCGCGTTCGACCCGTAACCGGCCGCCCGCGGCGCCGTGCGCCGCGACCCGCTACTTCGCGCCCTTCGCCGCCAGCTTCGCGGCGAGATCCTTGTCGTTGTTCCGTTGCGCAAACGCAAGCGCCGTCAGGCCGGCGTCGTTGCGCACGTTGACGTCGGCGCCCTTGTCGATCAGCAGCACGGCCGTCGAGTACTTGCCCTCGCGCGCGGCCATCATCAGCGCCGTCGTGTGATTGGGGGACTGCGCGTCGATCGGCGCACCCTTCGCGAGCAGCAGCGTCACGATCTCGTCGTTGCCGCCGGTCGCCGCGTACGTGATCGGCGGCCACGCGCCGGCGTTGACGTCGGCGCCCGCGGCGAGCAGCGCCTTGACGACCGGCACCGAGCCCTTCAGCGCGGCGATCCCGAGCGCCGTGTCGCCGAACGGATTGCGCGCATTGAGGTTGGCCTTGGCCGCGATCAGCACGTCGACGACACCCGCGGACCCGCTGCGCGCGGCGACGATCAGCAGCGGCTCGCCGTTCGCGTCGACGGCGTTCGGGTCGGCGCCCTTGGCGAGCATCGCCTTCATGTCGGCGGCGCGGTCGTTCGCTGCGGCGGCGGCAAGGTCCCCGGCAGCCACCTGCGCGTGGCCGGGTGAGGCCACCGACAGCGCGAGCGCGGCGAGCGTGGCAAGAGCGTAGCGGCGGGATTCAATGAACATGACGGTCGATCCTGAAGAGTCGGAAGAAATTGTCGGATGTCGCCACGGCGATGTCGGCGACGGGGGTTTCGCGCAGCCGCGCGATTTCGGCGGCCACGTGGGGAACATAGGCCGGCTCGTTCTGCTTGCCGCGGAACGGGACCGGCGCGAGATAGGGGCTGTCCGTCTCGATCAGCATCCGGTCGAGCGGCACGCGGCGCGCGACGTCCTTCAGCGCCACCGCATTCTTGAACGTGACGATGCCCGAGAACGAGATGTGGAAGCCGAGCGCCAATGCAGCCTCGGCGACGTCCCACGTCTCGGTGAAGCAGTGCATGACGCCGCCCACTGCGTCCGCGCCCTCCTCGCGCATGATCGCGAGCGTGTCGTCGGCAGCGGAGCGCGTGTGGATCACGAGCGGCCGGCCGGCCGCGCGCGCCGCGCGGATGTGCGTGCGGAAGCGCTGGCGCTGCCACTCGAGGTCGCCTTCGAGCCGGTAGTAGTCGAGGCCCGTCTCACCGATGGCGACGACCTTGGGCAGTTGGGCGAGCGCGACGAGCTGCTCGACCGACGGCTCCTCGGTGTCCGGGTAGTCGGGATGGGTGCCGGCGCTCGCGTACAGGTTCGCATGCGCCGTCGCGAGCGCGTGGACGCGCGGAAAGTCCGGCAGGTCGACGCTGATGCACAGCGCGTGCGTGACGTGTGCGGCCGCCATCGCCGACAGCACGCGCGGCAGTTCCGCGGCGAGCTCCGGGAAATCGAGATGGCAATGGGAGTCGACGTACATGCGGGGAAGCGGTGGCGGGAACGTTGCGCGGGTCCCGGCGCAGCAGACGCGTCGGGCCGGCCCGGCGGTTACATCGTGTGCGTCGTGCGCGACGAGCCCAGCGATTCGCCGAGGATCCGCTCGATCGTCGCCTTGGCGGCGGCGCCCGTCTCGTCGAGCGTGAACTGGACGCCGATGCCCTGCGTGCGGCTGCCCTGCACGCCTTCGGGTGTCAGCCAGACAACCTTGCCCTGGACGGCGATGCGGTTGGGATCGTCCATCAGCGACAGCAGCATGAACACTTCCTCGCCGAGCGTGTACTGGCGCGCCGTCGGAATGAAGATGCCGCCGCCTTTCAGGAACGGCATGTAGGCCGCGTACAGCGCCGCCTTTTCGCGGATGTTGAGCGACAGGACGCCAGGCCGCGCGACCGCGGCTGCGGGAGGGGTCTTATCCGGCATCCTTAGTTGCCATGGTCATGGGCCATCACCGAACAGCGCCTGGTAATCGATCAGCAAGGCAACGGCTGCGAGTCGGGGCGTCAGCGGATGCTGCAACAGCGCCCGCTGGCGCAAAAGGGCCCGATGATAGCGGGAAAGCGAAATCCGGGCCACCGAAGGCGCCAGCGCCGCAAGCGCCTCTGCATGGTCCGGATTGCGGCGTACCGGGGCGCCTGCCGCGACGGCCGCGAGGTCCGTCGCCCAGCCGATCATCCAGTCGAGCGCAGCCGCATAGCGCGTCCGCCGCTCGTCCTTGCCCGCGGCATCGATGCGCGCCGCCAGCACCGCGGGTTGCAGCGCGCGCGGCTTGGCCAGCGCCCCCAGCCACGCGCGCCGCTCGGCCTCGAGATCGGCGTCCGCACGCTCGAGGGCGAGGAGCGGCGCCCCCCCGGCCTCCGCGAGCGCAGTCGCCGGATCGGCCACGCCCTGCGCCGCAAGCCACGCTTGCACGTCGGCGGCCGGCGGCGGCGGCAACGGCCACCGCTGGCAGCGGCTGACGATCGTTGCCGGCAGGCGCCCCGGTTGGTCCGACGCGAGGATCAGCATCATGCCCGGCGGTGGTTCCTCGAGCGTCTTCAGCAGCGCATTGGCGGCGTTGACGTTCATCCGCTCGGCCGGCATCACGAGCGCGACACGCGCGCCGCCGCGATGGCTCGTGTACCCCGCGAATTCCGTGATCTCGCGGATGCGGTCGATCGTGATGTCGGTGGCGGCCTTCACTTCGCCGTCGTCGTCGACGACCACCGGCTCGACGACGCGCAGGTCCGGGTGCTGTCCCGCCATCACGTAGCGGCAGCTGTCGCACGCAGCGCATGCCGCGCCGTCAGGCCCCGGGTGCTCGCAGAGCAGCGCACGCGCGAGGTACAGCGCGACGACGCGCTTGCCGTGGCCACGCGGCGCCGTCAGCAGCAGCGCGTGTGGCCACTGCGCGCGCGTCGCGAGCTTCGCGCGGACGAACGCCGCGTTCCAGGGCGCGAGCTCGGGCCATGGCGGACGTGGCGGTGCCTCGTCGTCGCGCAGCGCGCGGTCCGCCGCGGTCGTGCGCGCGTCGCTCACGACAGCTCGGCGATCCACGCCCGCAACTGCGCCTCGACCGCCGCCGGCGGCTGCGTCGAGTCGACGATGCGAAAGCGCCGGGGCTCGGCGGCGGCGCGCGCGAGATAGGTCTCGCGGACGCGCTCGGCGAACGCGTCGCGCTCGAGCTCGAAGCGATCGAGGACGCGCCCCGCCGCCTGCGCGCTGGCGAGCCGCGCACGCGACACCGCGAGCGGGACGTCGAACAGCAGCGTGAGGTCCGGATGGCAATCGCCGTGCACCCAGCCGGCGAGCGCATCCAGCCGGGCAGGATCCACGGCCTTGCCTCCGCCCTGGTAGGCATACGTGGCGTCGGTGAAGCGGTCACACAGCACCCAGTCGCCGCGCTCGAGCGCGGGCCGCACGACGGTGGCGACGTGCTCCTGCCGCGCGGCGAACATCAGCAGCGTCTCCGCGTCGGCGGTCATCGGCTCGTGCAGCAGCAGCTCCCGCAGCTTCTCGCCGAGCGGCGTGCCCCCGGGCTCGCGCGTCGCGACGACCGTGCAGCCGCGTGCCGCGATCGCCGCCTGCAACGCCGGCACGTGCGTGCTCTTGCCGGCGCCGTCGATGCCTTCGAGTGTGATGAAGCGGCCGCGCGTCATGGCTTGCCGGTCCCCAACTGGTAGCGGGCAACGGCGCGATTGTGCTCGATCAGCGTCTCCGAGAACTTCGACGTGCCGTCGCCACGCGCGACGAAGTACAGGTAAGGCGTCGGCGACGGATGCATCACCGCGTCGATCGACGCCTGCGACGGCAACGCGATCGGCGTCGGCGGCAGGCCGTCGCGCGTATACGTGTTGTAGGGCGTGTCCGCCTCGAGGTCGCGGCGGCGCAGGTTGCCGTCGAACGCCGGGCCGAGCCCGTAGATGACCGTCGGGTCGGTCTGCAGCCGCATCCCTTTGCGCAGCCGGTTGACGAACACGGACGCGACCAGCGGCCGGTCCGTGCGCGTGCCGGTCTCCTTCTCCACGATCGACGCGAGCACCAGCGCCTGGTACGGCGTGGCCAGCGGAACGTCGGCCGCCCGCGCGTTCCACGCGCGCACGAGCCGCGTCTCGAGCGCGGCGTGCAATCGCTTCAGCAGCTGCACGTCGGGCGTGTGCTGCGCGAAATAGTAGGTGTCGGGGAAGAACTGGCCCTCCGGCGCCGGCGGGTCGAGTCCGAGGCGCGCGGCGATCTCGCCGTCCGGCAGGTCCAGCACGGTGTTGACGACGCCCGGGTGCTCGCGCAGTGCACGCTTCAGGTCCGCGAACGTCGTGCCTTCGGTGATCGTGATCGACGTCTGCGCGACGTCGCCTTGCGTGAGCTTGGCGAGCAGTTGCGGCAACGTCACGCCCGCGACGATCTCGTAGCTGCCCGCCTTGATCGCGCGATCGACGCGCCGTGCACGGGCGTACAGCGTGAGCAACGCCGGATGGGCCAGCACGCCGTCGAACGTGAGCTCGCGGGCAACGCTCGCGAGCGTCGCGCCTGGGCGGACCTCGAAGTCGTAGGGACTGTGCGGCAACGGCAGCGGCTCTGCGAGGCGCAATGCCGCGTACGCGGCGACGGCACCCGCGACGACCGCCAGCGCGGCGAGCCATGCGAAATAACGGAAGGTGCGCGCGCGGGCCATGGTTTCGTCGCGCAATTATAATCGGCGCATGCTCAAGAGCCTCGGCACTCTCCCCGCGCGCCCGGCGCCACGCGCGATGCGCGGATTCACGCTGATCGAGATCATGGTCGTGATCGTGATCCTCGGCGTCATCGCGGCGCTGGTCGTGCCGAAAGTGCTGGAACGTCCCGACGAGGCGCGCGTCGTCGCGGCCAAGGCGGACATCGTCACGATCCTCTCGGCGCTCAAGCTCTACCGGCTCGACAACCAGCGTTACCCGACGACCGAGCAGGGCCTCAACGCGCTGGTTGCCCGTCCGACGGAACCGCCGGTGCCGCCCAACTGGAAGCCCGGCGGTTACCTCGAGAAGCTGCCGCGCGACCCCTGGGGCTCGCCCTACCAGTACCTCAATCCGGGGTTGAAGGGCGACATCGACGTGTTCAGCTTCGGAGCCGACCAGAAACCCGGCGGGACCGGGGTCGATGCCGACATCGGTTCCTGGGATCTGTAACCGGCGCGGCCACCGTCGCGCGCGCGGCGGCTTCACGCTCGTCGAGGTCCTGGTCACGATCGTCGTCATCGCGATCGGCACGTCGATCGCGGTCGTCGCATGGCGCGGCGACCCGCGCGCCGATCCCGATCGCGAAGCGCGGCGCTTCGCCGGCGCACTGGAATTCGCCGCGGCGCGCGCGCAGGCGCGGCACGAGACGCTCGGCGTGCAGGCGACGGAAGGCGGCCACGGCTGGCGCTTCTGGCGACGCGGCGACGACGGTGCGTGGACGCCGCTCGCGCGCGATGCCGTGCTCGATGCCCACGCGCTTGCAACGGGCCTGACGCTGGCGCCGCTCGCATGGGCGGGCCAGCCGGTCGCGGCCGACGCCGTGCTGCCGCTGCGCGCATCGGGACGCAACGAACCGTTCGCCTTCGTGCTGCGCGGCGACGCGACGGCACTGACGATCGCGGTCGACCCGTTGAACCGCGCGACGATCCTCCGCGAGGCGGGATGAAGGCGCGCGGGTTCACGCTCGTCGAGATCCTCGTCGCGCTGGCGATCATCGCCGTCGCGCTCGCCGCGGGCATGCGCGTGCTGACGCAATCCGCGGACGCGGCGAGCGACCTCAAGGCACGCACGCTGGCGCTGTGGGTTGCCGAGAACGCGCTGGCCCGTGCGCAGATGGCCTCGCCATGGCCGGAACCGGGCACGACCACCGGCGACGAGACGCAGGCGGGCGCCCGCTTCGCATGGCGCGCGACGATCGGGCCCACGCCCAATCCGGCCTTCCGCCGCATCGACATCGTCGTCGCCGATCCGGCGCGCCCCGACTACGTGCTCGCGCGGCTCGTCGGTTATCTCGGCGATCCCGGCAAGCCGCCAGCATGAGCCGGCCGCGCGGCTTCACGCTCGTCGAGGCGCTGATCGCGCTCGTGATCCTCGCGATCGTCTCGCTGCTCGCGTATCGCGGGATGAACGCGCTGACATCCGGCGAAGCGCGGCTCAGCGCCGAAAGCCAACGCTGGGTCACGCTGGATCGCTTCTTCACCCGCATCGAGGGCGACCTGCGCGCCGCGGTGCCGCGCGCCGTACGCCACGGCAGCGCGCAGGAGCCCGCGTTCGCGGCCAGCGTCGACGACCGTGGCAACGCGTCGCTGACGTTCTCGCGCGCGGGCAGCGAATTCGTCGCGGACCCCGGTGTCGCGGGGCAACGGATCGGCTATGCACAGGACGCGGACCGCATCGTCGTCGACTACTGGCCGGCGCTCGACAACGTCGCGTCGGCGGCGCCCACCCGGTACACGCTGCTCGCCGGTGTCGCGCAGTTCCACGCCGGCTACGCGACGCGCGACGGGCGCTGGATCGCGCAATGGCCGGTGCTGGCCGAGCCCGACGTGCCGCGCGCGGTGCGCGTCGACGTCGCGTTCACGGACGGCACCACCGTGTCGCGCTGGATCACGCTGCAATGAGGCGGCGACTGCACGCTCGGCCGCCGCACCGCGCCACGCGCGGCGCCGCGCTCGTGCTCGCGATGCTGCTCGCGGCCCTCGCTGCAGCCGTCGTCGTTGGCCTCGCCACCGGCCAGGAGCGGTGGCGAGCCGGTGTCGAGCAACGCCGCGACCAGGTGCAGGCGACGGCCCTCGCGCAGGCCGCCGTGCAATGGGCGCGGCAAGTGCTGGCGGAGGACGCGCAGGCTGGCCCGGTCGACTCGCTGAACGAACCGTGGGCGTTCCCGTTGCCCCGCGTCCCGCTCGACAACGGCTCGATCGAAGGTCGCATCGTCGACCTGCAGGGACTCGTCAACCTCAACAACCTGGGTAGCCGCGAGTCGACGGCGATCGACGAGCGCCGGCGGATCGCGGCGGTGTTCGCGTCGCTCGGCCTGCCGGCGGCGACGCTCGACGCCGTCAGCGCCGCGGTGGCCACCGATCCCGACGTGCGCAACGACGACGCCTGGTACGCGGCGGCGCGCCCGCCGCGGATGGCGCCGCGCCGTCCGTTGACGCGGCTCGCGGAATTCGCCGACGTCCGCGGCATCGATGCCGCGCAACTGCCGGCACTGGCGGCGGTCGCCACCGCGCTGCCGCCGGTCACGACGCTGAACGTCAACACGGCGCCGCCCGCCGTGCTCGCGGCCGCGCTGCCGGGACTGGAAGGCGAGCGGCTCGACGCGTTCATCGCGCAGCGCACACGGCGGCCGTTCACGTCGCTTGCGGACCTGCGCGCGCGGCTGCCTCCGAGCATTACGCTGCCCGACGAGCGCACGCTCGGCGTCGCCAGCGGCTACTTCCTGGCCACGGTCATCGCGCGCCAGGGGGCCACCGAAGTCCGCGCCCGCGCGCTGATCCGGCGCGACGTCGGCAAGCCGCCCGTCGTCGCGTGGCAGGTCATCGAGTAGGCGCTCCGCTAGACTCCTGCCGATGGCCGCGACCCCTGCCCCCGCCTCCGCCGTGCTGCGCGTGCTCGTGCCGGCCGGCTGGACGCCGGAAAGACCTGCTGCATGGGCGCTGGCCGACGCGGCCGGCGCCGTCCGCGAGCACGGTCGCGGCACGCCGGACACGTGGCCGGCGGCGGCATGGCGCGAGGCGATCCTCGCGCCGGGCGCCGCCCGCGTCATCGGCCTTGCGCTGCCGCCGGTACCGCCAGCGCGGCTCGCGAGCGCGGTGCGCTACGCGCTCGAGGATCGCCTCGCGAGCGGCGGCGACGCGCTCCACGTCGTGTCGACGCCGCAACGCGACGGTCGCGTTCGCGCGGTCGCCGTCGACCGCGCGTGGCTCGCGACGTGGGCGTCCCGCTTCGACGCGATCGTCGCGCTGCCCACGCGCGTCGCCGTCGACGCCGACTGGCACTGGTACGCGAGTGCAAGCGCCGACGAGCGCTTCATGCTGATGGCGGACGGCACGGCGCTCGCGGCCGTGGGCCCGGATGCGAGCGACGTGCTGCTCGCGCTGCGCAGTGCTCGCGCGAACGATGCCGCGCCCGCGCGCATCGTCGCCCACGGCGCCGACGCGTCGGCATTCGCCGCGTGGACCGATGCGCTGGGCGTGCCGGTCGTCGCGGGCTCGCCGTGGCGCTGGGATGCGCCGGCGGCGGCCCACGTACCGGCGCCCCCGGACCTGGCCTTCAGCAGCGCCGTGTCCTCCGATCCGTACGCTGGCGCCGCCGCATGGCGCGTCGCGCTGAAACCCGCGGCGCGGATCGCGCTCGCGGCGCTCGCGGTCTACGCGCTGGGGCTCGCAGGTGCCTGGGCTTACGCACGCATCGATGCGTGGCGCCACGAGCGTGCCGTGGTTGCGGCGGCCCGTGACGCGGGCGTCGCCGATGCTGACAACGTGGCCACCGCACTGCCCGCGCTTGCCGCGCAATATCGCAACGCGCTGCATCGCGCCGGCAAGCAGGCGCCGGACGACGCGCTGCCGTTGCTCGCCACCGCCGCGCCGGCACTCGCCGCGCTGCCGCATGGCGCGCTGCGGCGCGCGACGTATGCGAGTGGCGCGTGGACGTTCGAGACGGCGCCGCTTGCCAGCGACGTGCGCACGCGGCTCGACCACGCGTTCGCCGACGCGGGGCTTACCGCGATCGCCGCAACGGCTGGCGATGGCCTGCGGATGCGGGTTACCCGGTGAACCGCGGCGTCCGCGATTGGTGGCAACTGCGTGCGGCGCGCGAGCGCGTGCTGCTTGCGATCGGCGCCGTGGTCGTCATCGTCGCGTTCGGCGGCATGATGATCGTCGTGCCGATGCAGGCTACCGTGGCCAGCGCCGCGCAGTTGCACGCGGCGCACGTCGCGCAGCGTGCCGACGTCGACGCCCAGGTCGCGGCGATCCGTGCGGCACCCACCGCACCGGCGCCACGCGCCGATTCACGTGACGCCGTCGAACGCGCGTTGCGCGAGCGCGGACTGCTCGCCAACGGCGCGACGGTCAACGCGCGCGACGGCCGCGTGGACGTGCTGCTCCCCGCCGTCGCCATGCCCGACCTCGTCGCGGCGCTTTCGCAACTCGAACGCACCGACGGCTTGCGCGTCGCCACGGCCGAGCTCACGCCGCTCGTCGCCGGCGGCGTCCGCGCCGACCTGTCGCTGACGCGTTGATGCCACGGCGCACGTTCGTCGTCGTCGCCGTCGCCACGCTCGCAGCCGTCGTCGCTGCCGTGGCGATGGCACCGGCGGTCCTCGTCGCGTCGGCATTGCGCTACGCGAGCGGCGGCGCGCTGACGCTTGCCGATACGCACGGCACCGTATGGTCAGGCGACGGGCGCCTCGCGCTCGACGGCAGTCCCTGGTCGCCGCCGGTCACGTGGACGCTGTCGGCGTGGGGCCTTGCGCTGGGCGAAGGCCGGCTTACGCTGGGCGTCGGCGACGCGGCGCGCCCGATCGCCGTGGACGTGGTTGGCGAGAAGGTCGCGCTGGGTCCCGGATCGTTCTCCGTGCCCGCTGCGGCGCTGCTCGCCGGCGCACGGCTGCCGCTGCCAATCGCCGCGGGCGGCGACGTCGTCGTGACGACGCCGGGTGCGCAGATGGATTTCCACCAGGCCGCGGGCTCGCTGGATGTCGACTGGCGCGGCGCGCGGATCGCCGACGCGCGCGGACACGTGCTGAACCTCGGCGACGTCACGCTGCGCTTCGCTGCCCGCGGCGCCGGGTTCGCCGGACCGGTGACCAACAGCGGTGGCGACGTCGCGCTGGCCGGCACGCTCGCATTGGGCGCGCGCGCACCGGCGGTGGACTTGACGCTGACGCCGCGCGCGTCGCCCCCGCCCGCGCTGTTGACGCAGCTCGCCCCGTTCGCACGGCCGGCGCCGGGCGGCGGGATCCGGATCCTGTACAACGCACATGGCGGATAAGCCGCGCGCGCGCATCGCCGTGGTCGACCATGCGCGCGGGCTCGCGCTGGTCGCGATGATCGCGTACCACTTCGCGTTCGACCTGCGGATGTTCGGGCTCACGCACAGCGACTTCGAGCACAGCCCGTTCTGGCTGGCGGCGCGGGCCACGATCGTGTCGAGCTTCCTGCTGCTCGTCGGCATCGGCGCGGTGCTCGCGCGGCGCGACGGCCGCGCGGACGCGTGGCCGCGCTACCTGCGGCGCACGCTGGTGATCGCCGCGTGCGCGGGACTCGTCACCGCGATGAGCCTCGTGATGTTCCCGGGGTCGTACATCTGGTTCGGCATCCTGCATGCGATCGCCGTGATGTCGCTCGTCGCGTGGCCGCTCGCGAACCGCCCGCGGCTGGCACTCGCCGCAGGCATGGTCGCACTGGTCGCCGGCCTCACGCTCGCGGCGCCGTTCTTCGACCGGCTCCCGTGGTCCGTCATCGGCTTCATGACGCACAAGCCGAACACCGAAGACTACGTCCCGCTGTTCCCGTGGATCGGCGTCATGCTGCTCGGCATCCCGGTCGGCCATGGACTCGTGCGCCGGGACTTCGAACCCCTCGCGGCACTCGCACGGACGCCACGCGTGCTCGGCTTCCTCGGGCGCCACAGCCTCGCGACCTACATGGTCCACCAACCGATCATGGTCGGCCTGCTGTACGCGGCTCGGGCGCTGGGCCTGGTCCGATGAAGGCGTTCGCGGCGCTGTACCTCGCCCTAGACGGCAGCACCAAGACCTCGTCCAAGCTCGCGGCGCTCGTCGCCTACTTCCGCAGCGCCCCGCCCGCCGACGCCGCGTGGGCCGCGTGGTTCCTGACCGGGCACCGGCTGAAGCGCATCCTGCCCGTCCGCACGCTCGTCGCGACGGCGCTCGCGGAATCGGGCGTGCCCGAATGGCTGTTCGACGCGAGCTACGAAGCGGTCGGCGACCTCGCCGAGACGATCGCGCTGCTGCTCCCGGCACCGGCCACCGCTGACGACCGTTCGCTCGCCGACTGGATCGAGTCGTCGATCGCGCCGCTCGCGGGCGCGACGCCCGACGCCGCCGCCGCGGCGCTCGTCGCGAGCTGGCGCGAACTCGGCCGCGACGAGCGCTTCGTGCACGGCAAGCTGATCACCGGCGCCTTCCGGGTCGGCGTCGCGCGCGGGCTCGTGCATCGCGCACTCGCGGAAGTCGCGGACGTGCCCGTGGCCACGGTCGCGCACAACCTCGCGGGCCCGTGGACGCCGTCGCCCGCATTCTGGGAGCGCGTGCGCGACGGTGGCGCCACCGGCGCACCGACGCGGCCCTACCCGTTCTTCCTCGCGCACGCGCTCGAAGCCGATCCTGCGACGCTCGGCGCGCGCGACGAGTGGCAGGTGGAGTGGAAGTGGGATGGCATCCGCGCCCAGGTCGTGCGCCGCGGCGACGCGGCCGCGCTGTGGTCGCGCGGCGAGGAGGCGATCGACGACGCGTTCCCGGACCTCGCGGCCGCCGCGCGGTCGCTGCCGTCCGGCACCGTCCTCGACGGCGAGATCGTCGTCTGGGACGCGGCGGCGATGCGGCCGCAACCGTTCGCCACGCTGCAACGCCGCCTCAACCGGCGCGCGCCAGGAGCCAAGCTGCTGCGCGAGCTGCCGATCGCGCTGATCGCCTACGACCTGCTCGAAGCGGACGGCACCGACCTGCGCAACGAACCGTTACATGCACGGCGCGCGCGGCTCGCCCGCGTGCTGCACGATGCGGCGTCGCCGGCGCTGACCCTGTCGCCGCTGCCCGAGGCAGCCGACTGGGAGGCCGTGGCCGCATTGCGCGAACGGTCGCGGGACGCGCATGCCGAAGGCCTGATGCTAAAGCGGCGCGACAGTGCCTACGGCGTGGGCCGGCCGCGTGGCGCGTGGTGGAAGTGGAAGGTCGATCCGTATACGGTCGACGCCGTGCTCGTGTACGCGCAAGCGGGCCACGGGCGCCGCGCGAGCCTGTACACGGATTTCACATTTGCCGTGTGGGACGAGGGGGTGCTGGTGCCGTTCGCCAAGGCGTATTCGGGATTGACGGACGCGGAAATCGTCGAGGCGGACCGCTGGATTCGCGCGCACACGACGGCGCGCTTCGGGCCGGTGCGCCAGGTCGAGCCCGTGCTGGTGTTCGAACTCGCGTTCGAGGCGCTCGCGCGCTCCCCGCGCCACAAGAGCGGAGTCGCGGTGCGCTTCCCGCGCATCGCGCGCTGGCGCCGCGACAAGCCGGCGGCGGAAGCGGACACGCTCGCCGACCTGCGCGCACGCGCGGAGCTGG
>JAFEDG010000019.1 GCA_018241745.1 Pseudomonadota bacterium | reverse complement strand
AGCCACCGGCCATGTCGCCGTACAGCGTCGCATAGCCGACGGCCATCTCGGACTTGTTGCCGGTGGTCAGCACGATCGATCCGGTCTTGTTCGACAACGCCATCAGCAACGTGCCGCGGATGCGCGCCTGGATGTTCTCCTCCGTCGTATCCGGCGGGAGCCCGGCGAACTGCGGGGCCAGCGCCCCGGTGATTGCGGTGAACGCGCCCTCGATCGGGATCTCGTCGTAGCGCACGCCGACGAGGCTCGCCATCTCGCGCGCATCGTCGAGGCTGATCTGCGCGTTGTAGCGCGAGGGCAGCATCACCGCGCGGACGCGGTCCGGCCCCAGCGCGTCGACGGCAACGGCCAGCGTCAGCGCCGAGTCGATGCCGCCGGACAGGCCCAGCAGCGCGCCGGGGAAGCGGTTCTTCGTCACGTAGTCGCGCACGCCCATCACCAGCGCCGCGTAGACGTGCGCCTCGAGCGCCGGGTCGAGGCTGCCGCGCACCTCGGCAAAGCGGCCGTCCGCATAGCGGGCCAGCGCCACCGTCTCGTGCCACGCAGGTGCCTGCTGCACGACGCGGCCTTCGCCGTCGGCGACGAACGACGCGCCGTCGAACACGAGCTCGTCCTGGCCACCCACGCGATTGACGTAGACGATCGGCAGGCCGGTCTCGCGCGCGCGTGCCGCCACCTGCACGCGGCGCAGTTCCTGTTGCTGCGTGTGGTACGGCGAGCCGTTGGGCACCACCAGCACCTCGGCACCGGCGGCGCGCGCTTCCGCGGCCGGCCCGGGGAACCAGACGTCTTCGCAGATGATCGCGCCGACGCGCACCCCGTCGACGTCGAACACGAGCGGCCCCGTGCCCGGCACGAAATAGCGGTCCTCGTCGAAGACCGTGTAGTTGGGCAGGTGATGCTTCCGATAAACCGCCTCGACGCGGCCTTCGCGCAGCAGCGCGAGCGCGTTGTAGCGGAGGCCTTCATGCCGTTCCGGGAAGCCCACGAGCGCCGCGGTACCGCGAACCGTGGCGGCCAGCGCCGCGAGCTCGGCCGCGCACGCGTCGAGGAACGCCGGGCGGAGCACGAGGTCTTCGGGCGGGTAGCCGGACAACGAGAGTTCCGGCGTGACGACCAGCGCAGCGCCGGCCTGCGCACCGCGGTCGATGGCCGCCGCAAGCGTGCGCGCGTTGCTTCCCGGATCGCCGACGAGCTGATCGAGTTGCGCGATCGCGATCTGCATGATAGTCAATGCTAGCAGATGACGCAGTCCCGCCTTGCCCCGCTCCGTGTCGACGTCCGCGACGACCGCGCGCTCGAATCGATCGCGCCCGCCGCGTGGGACGCGCTCGCCGCTGCCGACGCACAGCCGTTCGTGTCGCACGCGTTCCTGTCCGCACTGCATGCGACCGGCTGCGCTACGCCGGCACACGGCTGGCGGCCGGCCTACCTCACCGCCTGGCGCGGTGACGCGCTCGCCGGCGCGCTGCCGCTCTACGCCAAGTCGCACTCGTACGGCGAATACGTGTTCGACTGGTCGTGGGCAGACGCGTACCGGCGTCATGGCCGGCGCTACTACCCCAAGCTAGTCGCGGCGGTCCCGTTCACGCCAGTGACCGGGCCGCGCGTGCTGGGCGACGACGCTGAAGCGCGGAGCGCGCTGGTCGCCGCCGCGCTCGCGCGTGTCCACGCCGGCGCGGCGTCGTCGCTGCACGTGCTGTTCCCGCGCACCGCCGATCTCGCGCTATGCCGCGAAGCGGGGATGATCGAGCGCAGCGGCGTCCAGTTCCACTGGCGCAACGACGGCTATCGCGACTTCGACGACTTTCTCGCGGCGTTCAACCACGACAAGCGCAAGAAGGTGAAGCAGGAGCGCCGCCGCGTCCGCGAGGCCGGCGTCCATGTCGAGCGCAAGTGCGGCGCCGACATCACGGAGGCCGACTGGGCGTTCTTCTACCGCTGCTACGCGAACACGTATGCCGAGCACGGCTCGACGCCCTACCTGACGCCCGCATTCTTCGCGGCGGTCGCGCAATCGCTGGCCGCGCACACGCTGCTCGTGATCGCGTCGGTGGCCGGCGTGCCGGTGGCGTCCGCACTGGACTTCTGGACGCCCACGACGCTGTGGGGACGCTACTGGGGCGCGTTGCGTCCCGTGTCCGGCCTGCACTTCGAGGCGTGCTACTACCAGGCGATCGAGTTCTGCATCGAGCGCGGCATCGGCACGTTCGAAGGCGGTGCGCAAGGCGTGCACAAGCTCGCGCGCGGCCTCACGCCCGAGATCACGCACTCGGCGCACGCGCTCGGCGACCCCGCGTTCGCCGCGGCGATCGCCGACTTCTGCACACGCGAAAGCGTCGACATCCACCACACGCACGACGAGCTCGAGCGCGCGAGCCCGTTCAAGCACGTCGACGAATGAGCGGCGCTATACTCGCCGCCCGTTCGCCGCCGCCCACACCCGATGAATCCCGCCGCCACTCCCGTCCTCGTCCGCCGCGACGGCCCCGTCGCGCACATCACGCTGAACCGCCCGGATGCGCTGAACGCGCTCGACTTCGCGATGGCCGATGCGCTGGTCGCCGCGACGGGCGACGTTGCGGCAGATGACACGCTCGCGGCTGTCGTCATCGCGGGCAGCGGCCGGCATTTCATGGCGGGTGGCGACATCCGCGCGTTCGCGGGCGAACTTGCGCGCACCCCGGTGGAGCGGCAGGCGCTGTTCCAGGCGCTCGTCGAGAAGATCCACGTGGCGATCGAGATGCTGGTCCGCATGCCACATCCGGTGGTGGCGCGCGTGCACGGCGCCGTCGCCGGCTTCGGGCTGTCGCTGATGAACGCGTGCGACCTCGTCGTCGCGGCCGACGACGCGTATTTCGCGGCGGGCTATCGCAACATCGCGCTGACGCCGGATGGCGGTGGTACGTGGTCGCTGCCAAGGCTCGCGGGGCCGCGACGCGCTGCGGAGATCCTGCTGCTCGGCGAGCGCTTCGATGCACAGCGCGCGCACGCGATCGGCCTCGTCAACCGGGTGGTGCCGCTTGCGGAACTCGATACGGCCGTCGCCGCCGTCACGTCGGCGCTCGTGTCAGGCCCGCGGCACGCGCTGCGCGCGACCAAGCGCCTGCTGCGCGACAGCCCCGCGCAACCGTTGGCGGGGCAGCTGCAGGCGGAGGCAATGGCGTTCGGCCGTTGCAGTGCGACCGCCGATTTCGTGGAAGGCATCACGGCCTTCACGGCCAAGCGCGCGCCGCGCTTCAACTAGCCCGGACGCTGGCGTCCGGCGCGTCGCGCGCGCTGGCGCGACGCTGGCCCGATCACTGCGGCTCGTCCTCGTCCTTGGGCAGTCCCACCCACTTCTGCCGCGGCGGCTGTCCACCCCCGCCCTTGCGCTTGCCGAAGCGCTGGTTGGGCCCGTTCGGCCCGTTGGCGGGCTTGGCGGGCGGGCGCAACGTATTGCCGTTGACCTCGCCCATGTAGTTCGAGCCGCGGCCGTATTGCTGCGCATGCATCGTGAGCTGCGGTTGCGCGTGGCCTTCCCCGTGCGGCTGGCCGCCGTGCCACGGCTGCCGCTGGCGTTGCCCGCCGCCGTACCCCTGGCCACCTCCCCCATAGCCCTGCCCACCACCGTAGCCTTGACCGCCGCCGGGGCCATTGCGCGGCCCCTTGTTGCCGCGGAACTTGCCCGGGCCGCCCTGCTGCGGGCGCTTGTGCTGCTTGTTGCCCGGCGGGCGCGCGTGCAACGTATTGCCACGGTTGTCGTTGCGCTCCTGGCGGGACTCGCGACGCGGGCCCTGCCCGGGCGCGACGTTGCCGTTGCGATCGCCGTGCAGCGCGCCGTCGTCGCCTTCAGCCTGCGCGTCCGGCCGTGGCGCGTCGTGCCGCGGGCCTTGCGGACGCGGACCACCGCCCTGCGGCCGTCGCTGCGCGTGCTTCCCGTGCTGGCCGGGGCGTTTGCCATGGCCAGGCTTCTGCTGCGGACGCGGGCCCTGCGGCTGGCCGCCGCCCTGGCCGCGCAGGCCCGATGCGGTGAGCAACGCGTTGAGTGCCTGCGGATCGAGCTCCTGGGTCTGCCCGCGCTTGATCGCCGCCGGCATCGCCACGCGCCCATAGCGCGTACGAATCAGCCGCGACACCGGCACGTTCAGAGCTTCGAACAGCCGGCGCACCTCGCGGTTGCGGCCTTCCTTCAGCACGACGTGGTACCAGTGGTTGGCGCCTTCCTCCTCGCCGCCGCCGTCCTCGACCTTCTCGCACTTGGCCGGGCCATCCTCGAGCTCGATGCCCGTGGTGAGCTGCTGCATCTGCTCGTCGGTCAACCGCCCCATCACGCGCACCGCGTACTCGCGCTCGACTTCGTAGCGCGGGTGCATCAGCCGGTTGGCAAGCTCGCCCGAGTTCGTGAACAGCAGCAAGCCTTCGGTGTTGAAATCGAGGCGCCCCACGGCGATCCACTTGCCGCCTTCGATCGGCGGCAGGTCCTCGAACACCGTCGTCCGCGATTCGGGGTCGTCGCGCGACACGATCTCGCCCGGGGGCTTGTGGTACATCAGGACGCGCGGCTTCGGTTCCGCGAAGCGGATCTTCACCGGCTCGCCGTTGATGCGGACCTCGTCGCCCGGACCCACTTTGGAGCCGATCTCCGCCGGCATCCGGTTCACCGTGATGCGGCCCGCGATGATCAGTTCCTCCATCGCGCGGCGCGACCCGAAGCCGCACGACGCCAGCACCTTGTGCAGGCGTTGCGGCTCGGTGAAGACTTCGTCAGTGGACCGTTTGTGGCGAGGAGGCGGAAGGCTCTCCGCGATCCTCTGCAGCGCCAGGCTCGGCTGCTGCGTCGGTGCCGAGGATCGGGCTCGCGAGTGCGAGTGCCGCCTCGGCGGCCTTTGCTGGGGCATCGGGCATCTCCAGTAGATGGGATGAATCAAGCTCGGCCAGAGGCGGGAGCTCCGCGAGGGAGGTGAGGCCGAGATCGTCGAGGAAGGCCTTGGTGGTGGCATACAGCGCGGGACGGCCGGGGGTTTCCCGGTGTCCCACCACCTCGACCCATTGCCGGTCCTCGAGCGACTTGATGACGTTCGTGGACACGGCGACTCCGCGGATCGACTCGATGTCGCCGCGGGTAACCGGTTGCTGATAGGCGATGATCGCGAGCGTTTCCATCACCGCGCGCGAATAGCGCGGCGGCTTCTCGGGCGCGAGGCGCTCGAGGTGCGTCTGCAACGCGGGCGTGCCCTGGAAGCGCCAGCCGCTCGCCACCTGCACGAGCTCCACCTTGCCGCCGTGCCAGGCTTCCCTGATCTCGGCCAGCAGCTTGCGCACCGTCTCGCCGTCGAGCGGCGGCTCGAACAGGCGCGCGAGTTGCGACACCGGCACCGCTTCCCCGGCGACGAGCAGCGCGCCTTCGAGCACGCTGCGAATCTCGGCGAGGTCGCCGTGGACGACGGGCGTGTCGGTGTCGGCGGCAGCGACTTGCGCTTCGGCCGTAGCGGTTTGCGTGTCGGCGGCGGCCTGCATGTCGTCGGCCACTGCGTCGTCGGGCGGAACACCCGGCTCGGGCATGTCGTGTTCGTTCATCAGGCATCCGCGGCGAGGGCGAAGCCCGGCGCCGCCTTGGCGTTGACGTAGATCGGCGCAAACGCTTCCGCCTGCGCGATGTCGATGAGCTGCTCGCGTGCGAGCTCCAGCAGCGCGAGGAACGTGACGACGAGGTGCGGCACGTCGGCATGCTCGCTGAAGAGCTCGACGAACTCGACGTAGCGGTCGGGCGGCAGCGACTTCAGCACACGGCTCATCTCGGCGCGCACGGACAGCTGCTCGCGCGTGACGAGGTGGTGGCGGTTGGCCTTGGCGCGCGCGATCAGCGTCGCCCACGCGGCCTTGAGGTCGTCGGGGTCGACGTGCGGCAGGCGCGCCGTCGCGACCCGCTCGAAGTACACGCGCACGAGCGTGAAGTCGCGCTCCGCGAGCGGCAGCGCGTCGAGCGCCTGCGCGCCCGCCTTCATCCGTTCGTATTCGAGCAGCCGGCGCACGAGCTCCGCGCGCGGGTCCTCGGGCTCCTCGCCCGGCGGCGCCGGCGGCCGCGGCAGCAGGAGTCGCGACTTGATCTCGATCAGCACGGCCGCCATCAACAGGTACTCGGCCGCAAGCTCGAGCTGCGTGCGCCGCATCATCTCGACATAGCCCAGGTATTGGCGCGTGAGCTCGGCCATCGGGATGTCGAGCACGTTGATGTTGTCGCGACGGATCAGGTACAGCAGCAGGTCCAGCGGGCCCTCGAACGTCTCGAGGAACACCTCGAGCGCTTCCGGCGGGATGTACAGGTCGCGCGGCATCTCGGTGACCGGCTCCCCGTAGACGCGCGCGAGCGGCCGCGGGTCCGGCGACGGGTGCGCGAGGTCGAGCGACGACTCGCTAGTCATACTTCAGGCCCATCGCGGCGCGCACGTCGTCCATCGTCTCGTCGGCGAGCTTGCGCGCGCGCTCGCAGCCGTCGGCGACGATGTTGCGCACGAGCTGCGGGTCGTCGACGTACTTCTGCGCACGCTCGCGCATCACCCCCTGCTCGGCGATGATTTCCTGGATCAGCGGTTCCTTGCAGTCGAGGCAGCCGATGCCAGCCGTCGTGCAGCCTTGCACGACCCACTCGCGCGTCTTCGCGTCCGAATAGATCTGGTGCAGCGGCCACACCGGGCAATTCTCGGGGTTGCCCGGATCCGAGCGACGCATCCGCGCCGGGTCCGTCTGCATCGTCCGGATCTTCTTCGTGACCTCGGCAGGATCCTCGCGCAACATGATCGCGTTGCCGTAGGACTTGGACATCTTGCGCCCGTCCAGGCCCGGGACGCGCGGCGTTTCCGTCAGCAGCGCCTGCGGCTCGGGCAGTATCACGCGGCGCGCGCCCTCGAGGAAACCGAACAGCCGCTCGCGGTCGCCGAGCGTGAGGTTCTGCGTGTCCTCCAGCAGCTCGCGCGCCTCGGCGAGCGCCTCGGCGTCGCCCTGCTCCTGGTAGGCCGTCCGCAGCGCCTCGTAGCGCTTGGCTTTCTTGCTGCCCAGCTTCCTGACCGCGGCCTTTGCCTTGTCCTCGAAGCCCGGCTCGCGCCCATAGATGAAGTTGAAGCGCCGCGCCAGTTCGCGGACGAGTTCCAGGTGCGATACCTGGTCTTCGCCCACCGGGACCATGTTCGCGCGGTAGATCAGGATGTCCGCTGCCTGCATCAGCGGATAGCCGAGGAACCCATACGTGGCGAGGTCGCGCTCGGCCAGCTGCTGTTGCTGGTCCTTGTACGTCGGCACGCGCTCGAGCCAACCCACCGGGGTGATCATGCCGAGCAACAGCGACAGCTCCGCGTGCTCGGGGACCTTGGACTGGATGAAGATCGTGCAGCGATTGGGGTCCAGCCCGCAGGCGAGCCAGTCGACGACCATGTCGTAGACGCTGGCCTCGATGGCGGCCGGGTCCTCGTACAGCGTCGTCAGCGCATGCCAGTCGGCGACGAAGAACAGGCACTCGTACTCTTCCTGGAGGCGCACCCAGTTCTTGAGCGCCCCGTGGTAGTGGCCGATGTGAAGGCGTCCCGTGGGACGCATGCCGGACAGGACGCGATCAGCGAACATGGACGACGGGATGGGCGCAGCAGGCCATCAGAGCGGGAGGATGAGGCGGATCAGCGCGTCGGCGCCGTGCACCAGCGGACGCAGCACCGTCGACAGCGCGCCGGGGATCACCACGAGCGCGAGCACGACGAACATGCCGTAGCGCTCGAGGCCCGCGAGCGCGTTGGACGCGTCGCGCGGCAGCACGCTCACGGCGATCCGGCCGCCGTCTAGCGGCGGAATGGGCAACAGGTTCAAAGCCATCAATACCAGGTTGATCTGATAACCGACCAGCGCCATCGTGCCGAGGCTGTTGCTCGGCACCGCGCCGTCGGGACCCGCCATCCGTGCGACGATCGCCCAGGCGATCGCCATGACGAAATTCGTCGCCGGCCCTGCGGCCGCCACCCACAGCATGTCGCGCTTGGGGTTGCGCAGGTTGGCGAAATTCACCGGCACCGGCTTGGCCCAGCCGAACAGGAACGGGGAACCGAGCAGCAGCATCGCGCCGGGGACCACGACCGTTCCGATCGGGTCGATATGCTTCAAGGGGTTCAGCGTGACGCGGCCCAGCATCCAGGCCGTCTGATCACCGAAGATCCGTGCCACGTACCCGTGGGCGGCTTCGTGCAGCGTGATCGCGAGCACCACCGGCACGCCGACCAGCACGATGGTCTCGAAAAACTCCATTGACCTCCATTCTACCTGACTGCCGCCGGCGAGGGGCTCGTGTCCGCCCGCCGCCCTTGCGTCAGAGGCCGAGCCGCGCCGGATCGCCCGCGCCCAGCCGGGTCACGGCCGGCGGTGCCGTCGCCAGGTCGACGACCGTGGTCAGCGTCGCCGGGCACGGCCCCGAGTCGAGCACGGCATCCAACGCATGCTCGTAGCGTGCGCGGATCACGGCCGGGTCGTCCAGCGCCGCAGTCTCGCCGGGCGGGATCAGCGTCGAGCTGACGATCGGCTCGCCCAGCTCGGTGACCAGCGCCTGCACCATCACGTGCGCGGGAATGCGCACACCGATCGTCCGCCGCCGCGAATGGCGGAACGAGCGCGGGACTTCCGCGGTGGCCGGGACCAGGAACGTATAGGGACCGGGCGTGCCCTGCCGCACGATCCGGTACTGCCAGTTGTCGAGGCGCGCATACCGGCCCACCTGCTCCAGGTCGTTGCAGATGAACGACAGGTGGTGGCGCTCGTCGACGCCGCGCAGCGCACGGATGCGCCGGATGGCGCCGATGTCACCCAGCCGGCAGCCGAGCGCGTAGCTCGAATCGGTCGGATAGGCGATGACGCCGCCGTCGCGCAGCAGCTCGGCCGCGCGGCGGATGAGGCGGACCTCCGGGTGCGTCGGGTGAAGCGAGAAAAACTGGGCCATGGAAGGCGGCACGCCACGCCGGGCCTGCCGGAAAGTTATATAATTCTACTCTGATTCAAACGTACAGGCATATAGCCCGTCGCGATGAACCTGCAGCAGATTCGCTACCTGATCGCCGTCGTGGACCACGGGCTCAACGTGTCCGACGCGGCCGACGCGCTGTACACCTCGCAACCCGGCGTCAGCAAGCAGATCCGCCAACTCGAGGACGAGCTCGGCGTGACGGTCTTCGTCCGCCAGGGCAAGCGGCTGGCGTCGATGACGCCTGCCGGCGAAGTGGTCGTCGCCACGGCGCGCCGCGCGCTGCGCGAAATCCAGAACATGAAGCGGGTGGCGGATGAGTTCCGCGCCGAGGATACCGGCGTTCTCGTCATCGCGACGACGCACACGCAGGCGCGCTACGTACTGCCACGCGTGCTGCCTGCCTTTGCCGCACGCTATCCCAAAGTGCGGGTGGTGCTCCACCAGGGCAACCCCCGGCAGGTGGCGGAGTCGACGGCGAGCGGCGACGTGGACCTCGGCATCGCCACCGAAGCGCTGGGCGATTACCCGGACCTCGTGCTGCTCCCCTGCTATACGTGGAACCGCTGCGTGCTCGTGCCGAGGGGCCATCCGCTCGCGCAGCACAAGGGCAAGCTGACGCTCGAGGCCCTGGCGCAGTACCCGATCGTCACGTACGACTCCACGTTCACCGGGCGCACGCAGATCAACGCCGCGTTCGCGGCGCGCGGCCTCGAGCCCAACGTCGTGCTGACGGCGCTGGACGCCGACGTCATCAAGACCTACGTCGAGATGGGCATGGGCATCGGCATCGTCGCGCAGATGGCCTACGACCCGAAGAAGGACCAGGCGTTCGCGGTGCTCGATGCGTCGCACCTGTTCGCGCCGTCGACGACACGGCTTGCGCTGCGGCGCAACGTGTTCGTTCGCGGCTACGTCTACGCATTCATCGAACTGTTCGTGCCCCGCTACACGCGCGTGGAAGTCGACCGCGTGCTCGCGGGCGGGTCGCCGCCGCCTGCGGGCCCGGCGGCATGACCGCCAACGCGCCACCCGCCGGCGCGGCGCCTTACGCGCGCTCGTGGTCGCTGGCCGCGCTGCTCGCATCGCTCGCGATGCTCGGGCCGTTCTCGATCGACCTGTACCTGCCTGCGTTCCCCGCGATCACGCGCGAATTCGACGTCCTGGAGATCGCGGTCCAGCAGACGCTGTCGATCTACCTGTTCGCGTACGCCGCGATGATGCTGTGGCACGGTGCGCTGTCGGACGCGTTCGGACGCCGGCCCATCGTGCTCGTCTCGCTGGGCGTCTATGCACTGGGGACGCTCGCCTGCGCGATCGCCGGCAACATCCAGTCGCTGTGGCTCGCGCGCGTGATGCAAGGGGTGTCGGCCGGCGCCGGCGTCGTCATCGGCCGCGCGGTGATTCGCGACCGCTTCCACGGCGCCGAGGCGCAGCGGCTGATGGCGCAGCTGACGATGGTGTTCGGCATCGCGCCGGCGGTCGCGCCGATCGTCGGTGGCATCGTGCTCAACACGTTCGGCTGGCGCTGGATCTTCGGCGTGCTGTTCTTCTGGGTGCTGGCGACGCTCGCGTGGACGGCGCGCAAGCTGCCGGAGACGCTGCCGGTCGCGGCGCGCCAGCCGCTGCGGCCGCGCGTCCTGTGGCACAACTACCGCTCGGTGCTGACGCACAGGAGCTTCCTGCTGCTCGCGCTCGTGCCAGCCCTCAACTTCGCCGCGTACTTCATCTATGTGGCGGTGGCGCCAGCCTTCCTGATCGACCAGCTGGGCCTGTCGACGTGGGGCTTCGGCGCGCTGTTCATCCCGTTGATCGGCGGCATCCTGCTGGGCGCGGTCATATCGGGCCGGCTGGCGGGGCGGCTGCCACCGCAGGCCACCGTCGACCTGGGGTTCCGCTTCCTGTTCGCGGCAGCCGCGCTCAACGTCGCCATCTCGTGGCTGCTGCCTGCCAACGCGTGGTGGAACATCGCCCCGCTGTTCGTCTACACGGTGGGATGCGCGATCGTCGCGCCCAGCATCACGCTGTTGTTGCTGGACCTGTTTCCTGCGACACGCGGCCTCGCATCCTCGCTCCAGGGCTTCATCCAGTTCGCAATCGGCGGTTTCAACGCCGGCACCATCGCGCCACTGCTGGATGCGACACTGTTGCAGATGGCAGTCGGCATGCAGGCCTTCACGCTCGCGAGCGGCGCGCTGTGGTGGCTGTACAAGCGTCACGCCGCCCCGCCTCCACCTACAGGATCGCACTGATGCACACGCCATTCGCGCGGCTCGCCGCCTTCGCCCTGTTCGCCGTTACCGCATGGGCCGTGCCGCCCGCGCGGGCGGCGCTACCCGTCGTGACGCTCGACGTCGGCGGTCACAAGGTCTCGGCCGAAGTGGCCGCCACCGAGGCCGCGCGCGAGACGGGCCTCATGAACCGCTTCAGCATCGCGCCCGACGCCGGCATGATCTTCGTGTTCGCGCGGCCAGGACCCCAGGCGTTCTGGATGCACAACACGTTCGTGCCGCTGTCCGTCGCGTTCATCGACCGCGACGGGCGCATCCTCAACATCGAGGACATGGCGCCGCAGACGGATACGACGCACTGGTCGCTCGGTGACGCGCTGTACGCACTCGAGATGCGCCAGGGCTGGTTCCTGCAGCATGGCGTTCGCGTCGGGACGGTGATCAAGGGACTTCCCAAGCCCGCCTCCGAGTAGCGGTCGAGATCGCAGGAAACCCACGAAGTAGCACGCCCAAGTGCCTGCTTAAAAGGAAGAATGCCTTCGTCGTCCGTATGACGTTGGGATACTCGCCGACGGTCACGATGCCGCTCGTCGGCTGCTTTGTACGCTACCGATGAGGATGGTCTACGCTTTGTTACAGCCCGTAACATCGCGAGGCCGCCATGGATCCGGCACCGTCCTCATGGCACGACGTGCCGCTGCCCCAGCACCTGCGCGCGCTGCTCGCCAGCGCCTGCATGAGCGACGACCTGCGCGCCGAGCTGCGCGGCACCGCTGAAATCCTGGGCTTCGTCGGCCTCACGTATTTCACGACGTTCGCGCCGGACAGCGGCCACCCGCGCGTCGCGTGGTCGACGCACGGCGACGCGTGGGACGAGCGCTACCGCGTGACGGGCCTGATGCGCGGCGACCCGCGCCTCGCGACGTCGTCGACCGCGACGCCCACGCTGTGGGACCGGCAACGCTGCGCGATCGCGACGTCCGCGCATCCGTTCCTGGAGGCGGCGCGCCAGCACGGGATCGGGACCGGCATCGTGATGCGCGTCGTCGACGTCGCGCAACGCCGCGCGATCATCGCGCTCGACGGCGACTGCGCGCCGCTCGACGCGGGCAGGATCGAAGCGCTGATCGAGCGGATGGCCGGGTTGATGCTGTTCGCGGTGGCGCTGCACGACCACGTGCTCGCGCCGAGGCTCGCGGGCGCGGTGCTGCGGCGCGACGCGCTGTCGCCACGCGAATGCAGTTGCCTCGCGCTGGCGGCGCGCGGCCTCACGAGCAAGGACATCGGGCACAAGCTCGGCATCAGCGCGCGGACCGCCAACTTCCACGTCGGCAACGTGATGCGCAAGCTCGGCGCCCTCAACCGGTCCGAGGCCATCGCGCTCGGCTTGCGCGCGGGCCTGATCCAGCGCGGCTGAGCCGCGTGCGCGGCGCTCAGCCGTGCGCGACGAGCCAGTCGCGCAAGCCTTGCGTCGAATCCAGCACGGCCAGCGGCGCGCGCGACAGCAGCGCGGCCCGGTCATGCGCGCCGTGCGCGATCCCCAGCGCTGCCACGCCGGCGTTCGCGGCGAGGTCCAGGTCGTGCGTCGTGTCGCCGATCATCAGTACGTCGCCCGCCGGCACGCCCGTCGTGCGCATCAGGTGCAGCAGCATGTCGGGGTGCGGCTTCGGCCGGCCTTCGTCGGCGCAGCGCGTCGCGTGGAAGCGGCCGGCGAGCCCCGCGGCAGCGAGCGCGCGCTCGAGTCCCGCGCGGCTCTTGCCCGTAGCCACGGCGAGCCAGTACCCCGCCGCCTCGAGTTCTGCGAGCAGTTCGGTCGTCCCCGCGTACAGCGCGAGCGTGCCGTCGCGTGCCATGTAGTGGCTGCGGTAACCGTCGATCAGCCG
This sequence comes from Pseudomonadota bacterium, assembly GCA_018241745.1. Taxonomy (GTDB): domain Bacteria; phylum Pseudomonadota; class Gammaproteobacteria; order Burkholderiales; family Casimicrobiaceae; genus VBCG01. The sequence goes on along the minus strand of JAFEDG010000019.1, from coordinate 15,506 downwards.
CGCGCGCTGGTCGTCGGCGATCCCCGGCGCGATCCGCGTCAGCACGTCTGCGAGGCCGAGCCCGATCACGTGGCGTGCCTCGTCCGCGGTCGGCACGCGCACGCCCGCGTCGCGGCAGGCGACGCGGATCGCGTCGACGATCAGCGCCGTCGAGTCGGCCAGCGTGCCGTCCCAGTCGAACACGAGCAGCCGGAAGCGGCGCGGCACGAGGTCAGGCATCGGGGCCGTCCAGCGTGGCGACGAAGCGTGCGAGGTCGTCCGGCAGCGGGGACGCGATCGCGAGCGGCGCACCGGTCAGCGGATGCGCGAGCGCAAGCGTGGCGGCGTGCAGGAACATCCGCTTGAGGCCCGTCTTCGCAAGCTCGCGGTTCCACGCGAAGTCGCCGTACTTGTCGTCGCCGGCGAGCGGGAACCCGAGGTGCGTCAGGTGTACGCGGATCTGGTGCGTGCGGCCGGTGCGCAACTCGGCCTCGAGCAGCGCCAGCGGCGGCGCGTGCCGCGGCCACGTGCGGATGCGGCGGAAGATCGTCAGCGCGTGCTGGCCCGCGCGATCGACGCGCACGCGCCGCTCGCCGTCCGCGGTCGCGAGCTTGTGCAGCGGCAGGTCCACGCGGCGCATCGCGTCGCGCCACGCGCCGCGGACGAGCACCTGGTAGCGCTTGTCGACGGCGCCGTCGCGCCACGCGGCGTGCAGCGCCGTCAACGCGCTGCGCTTGCGCGCGACCAGCAGCACGCCGGACGTGTCGCGGTCCAGCCGGTGGACGAGCTCCAGGAAGCGGGCCTGCGGCCGCGCGGCGCGCAACTGCTCGATGACGCCGTGCGCGATGCCGCTGCCACCGTGGACTGCGAGCCCCGCCGGCTTGTCGATCGCGAGCAGCGCGTCGTCTTCGTAGAGAATCCGCGCGGCGAGTGGCCGCGCTGGCGCAGGGTCGTTCCGCTCGGCCACGCGGACCGGCGGGACGCGGACGCGGTCGCCGGCCGCAAGGCGGGTGTCCGGCCGGGCCCGTCCGCCATTCACGCGGACCTCGCCCGACCGCAGGATCCGGTAGATATGGCTCTTGGGCACGCCCTTCAGCAGCCGCGTCAGGTAGTTGTCCAACCGCTGCCCTTCGGCTTCCTCGCCAACGTCCTGCAGCGTCACGGCGTCGCGACGGACCTCGTTCATGGGCGGCGATCATAGTGCATGGCCGGCGGCCGCCACGGGCGCTGCCAAAATCCGCGTCGCGTCAGGCGCTTAGCTGGCAGTCCTCCTGCATATCCGCTATACTCCGCCGGTCCTGCCCTCCGTCCGGGGCGACCGGGCCGTCGAAAGCCCCAAGTCGCTCCCCGCGGTGCCCCCGAGAGTGGATCCCGCCGGCGCGTTGCGCCCCGTGGCGGACCTGCCCGACGGAAACCCAGGACCCCGGTCCAGTCGCTCGCCGGTGCGGTCGTGGCGCCCGTCAGGGATGCCCGCCGCGAAGAGATGAGCAACGGCAACATCAGTAAAGGCGCGGTCGACGTGCCGGCCCCCAGGGGGTCGAAGCCGACGGATCGCGCGGCAATCACGGAATGACACGTGGTTGCGGCAATGCGCTGCGAAGCGGTCGCGCCGGCATCCAGGCGCCGGTCCACGCAGCGAGCGCCGCGGCCGCTGTCCTGCAACGAAGACCGCTGCCCGACCACCGGCGGCGCCTCGCACACGACGAACTCGAAGACGATGACTCCGGCCCGCGCGACGATCCCGACGGTCCGGCCTGCGACGATGCGCACAACCGCTCCGCTCCTCACCGTTCCTTCCCGCGGCCCACGCCGCGGCCGTCGTCGCACCTCCGTACCCGCCGCGCGCTGACGTCCACCGCGGCGGGCGCCACCAGCCCGCTGCCGGCTTCACCACCCGGGCGAGCCCGCCCGTCGTCCTCGGCGCCTCGAGGAAGACGCATGAAGCGCATGCTGTTCAACGCCACGCAAGCCGAAGAGCTGCGCGTGGCCATCGTCGACGGGCAGAAACTCGTCGATCTCGACATCGAATCCGCGGCCAAGGAGCAGCGGAAGTCCAACATCTACAAGGCCGTGATCACGCGGGTCGAGCCCTCGCTCGAAGCGTGCTTCGTCGACTACGGCACGGAACGCCACGGCTTCCTGCCGTTCAAGGAAATCGCGCCGCAGTACGTCAAGGACGGCGGCCGCGGCCGCGTCGGCGACCAGCTGCGCGAGGGCCAGGAACTGATCGTCCAGGTGGACAAGGACGAGCGCGGCAGCAAGGGCGCCGCGCTTACCACGTACATCTCGCTGGCCGGCCGCTACCTGGTGCTGATGCCGAACAACCCGCGCGGCGGCGGCGTGTCGCGTCGCGTCGAGGGCGAGGAGCGCAACGAGCTGCGCGACGCGATCAACGGCCTGGAAGTGCCGAACGGCATGAGCGTCATCGCGCGCACTGCCGGCATCGGCCGTTCGACGGAAGAACTGCAGTGGGACCTGAACTACCTGCTGCAGCTGTGGCGGGCCGTCGAGGACGCCGCCAAGATCCAGTCCGGCGCGTATCTCATCTACCAGGAGTCGAGCCTCGTCATCCGCGCCATCCGCGACTATTTCCACGCGGACATCGGCGAGATCCTGATCGACACCGAAGCCATCTACGAGCAGGCCCAGCAGTTCATGGGTCACGTGATGCCCGGCAACGTCTCGCGCGTGAAGCTCTACACCGACGACGTGCCGCTGTTCTCGCGCTTCCAGATCGAGCACCAGATCGAGACCGCGTATGCGCGCCAGGTGCCGCTGCCGTCAGGCGGTTCGATCGTCATCGACCACACCGAAGCGCTGGTGGCCGTCGACGTCAACTCGGCGCGCGCCACGAAGGGCGGCGACATCGAGACGACGGCGTTCAACACCAACCAGGAGGCGGCCGAAGAGGTCGCCCGCCAGCTGCGCCTGCGCGACCTGGGTGGCCTCGTCGTCATCGATTTCATCGACATGGAAAGCGCGAAGAACCAGCGCGACGTCGAGAACACGCTGCGCGACGCGCTGAAGTACGACCGCGCGCGCATCCAGCTGGGCAAGATCTCCCGGTTCGGCCTGATGGAACTGTCGCGCCAGCGGCTGCGCCCGGCGCTGGCCGAGTCGGCGCACATCCCCTGCCCGCGCTGCCACGGCATCGGCCACATCCGTGGCACGGAATCCACCGCGCTGCACATCCTGCGGATCCTGCAGGAAGAGGCGATGAAGGACAACACGGCGCAGGTCGTCGCCCAGGTGCCGGTGGACGTTGCCACGTTCCTGCTGAACGAGAAGCGCAGCGACGTGATGACGATCGAGTCGCGTTTCAAGGTCAACGTGCTTCTCGTGCCCAACCGCTACTTCGAGACGCCGAATTTCGAAGTGCAGCGCCTGCGCCACGACGACCTCAACAACGCCGAGCCGCTGCCGCCGTCGTTCGACATGGTCCAGCGCCCGCAGGACCTGGACGCCGCCGACAAGCGCGAGGAAGCCGCGGAGCCGCGCCTGACGCCGGTCGTCAAGGGCATCGCCCCGGCGCAGCCGGCCCCGATGCCGGTGGAAAAGCCGGCCGCCGCAGCGCCAGCACCGATGACCGTTCACACGCCGCAACCTGGCGGCTTCTTCGACCGGATGCTGTCGTGGTTCCGCACGCCACCCGCGCCTCCGGTGGTCGTGCCCGCCGAGAGCACGAAGCCCGCGGCCGCGCCCAAGCGCGAATCGCGCGACAACCGCGGCGAAGGCCGCGGTGCACGTGGCGAAGGCCGGGACAACCGCAATGGCAGCCGCGACGGCCGCAACGACGGCCGGGGTGAGCGCGATCGGCGCAACGGCGAAGCGCGCCGCGAAGGCGAACCTCGTCGCGACGGTCGCAACGGTCAACGCGACGACCGCCGCCGCAAGGACAAGGATCGCGAGCCGCGCGCCGCACAAGGCGACGAGGCGCGTGTCGAAGGCAGTCGTGGCGCCGAGGGCCGCCCGCCGAAGCCGCCGCGCGAGCGCCGCGAGCCGCAGGCCCCGCGCGAGCCGCGCGTCGAGGACGCCGCGAACGCGGAAGCCTCGCCGCGACGCGAACGCAACGAGGAAGGGAAGGCCGAGCGCCGCAATGCGCAGCGCCCGCCGCGTGCCGCCGAGGCACCGGTGCCCACCGACGTCGCGGCCGCGAACGATGCCGCCGGCGCGGCGCCCCAAGGCGCGATGCTGACGGAGGGTGAAGCCGGCGAACGCCGCGAAGGTGGCCGTCGCCGCCGCCGCGGCCGTGGCGGCCGCGGCCGTGCGGAAGGCGCTGCCGCGCAAGCCAATGGCAACGGCGCAGCACACGGGCACGACGACACGCTCGATGGCCAGGCACACGCCGACGCCGCCATCGTCCACGAGACGGTCGCGCTGACGTCGCCGCTGCCCGTCGAACCCGACGCGGCAACGCAGCCGTCGTTCACGCCGTCCGCACCCGAGCGCGAGGTCATCGCCGAGTCGATCATCGAGTCCGCGGCGACGTTCGACGCGCCGGTCGCGCCCATCGCGCCGGAACCGGCACCGGCACCGCAGCGCGCGATGCCTGTCGAGCCGGCGACGACGTACGTTGCACCGGCCGCCGCTGCGCTGCCCGACACCGTTCCGCTCGACTTGACGCTGCCACCTGACTCCGGCCTCGAGCTGATCGAGACGCGCACGAGCACGGAGGTCGTCGTCGACGAACCGGCCGAGCCGCAGGGTCCGCGTCGCACGCGTCCGCCGCGCACCGTCGTCGCCAGCGAGCCGCTCGAGTTCGTCGAGACGCGCAAGGATTCGTCGCCCAGCCCCTGACGCCGTGATCCCTGCGCATCGAGTACTGCGTGCAAGACGCCCGGCCACCTCACGGTGGGCGGGCGTTGTTGCATGGGCGGCCACGCTCGCGCTGGCCACGGCGTTGCCAGCCCACGCGGCGGCCGATCCCGCGAAGGTGCTGCGGATCTCGTTCAGCGACATCACGAGCCTCGACCCGCAACAGGGCAACGACATCTATTCGACGCGGATCACGTCGCAGATCTTCGAGCCCCTGTACGAATTCGACTACCTGGCCACGCCGGCGAAGGTGATTCCGAACACCGCGGTGGCACTGCCCACGATCTCGCCGGACGGCAAGACGTGGACGATCCACGTGCGCCACGGGATCCGCTTCACCGACGACCCCGCGTTCGGCGGCAAGCCGCGCGAGCTGACGGCCGCCGACTACGTCTATTCGCTGAAGCGGTTCATCGATCCCAACCTGCGCAACGGCGGCGACCCGGCGACGACCGACGCGATCGTCGGCGCACGCGCGGTCGTCGACGCGGCGCGCAAGCCCGGCGGCAAGTTCGACTACGATGCGCCGATCGAGGGCCTGCGCGCGACGGACCGCTACACGCTGCAGATCCGCCTCGTCGCGCCCGACTACACGATGCTGGAGCGACTGGCGGGGCTGCAGGCGATGGCCGTGGCACGCGAGGTCGTCGAGCGCTACGGGCCCGACATCCTGTCGCACCCGGTCGGCACCGGGCCCTACCGGCTCGTCGAGTGGAAGCGCGCGTCGCGCGTCGTGCTCGAAGCCAACCCGCATTACCGGCCGCTCGCATTCCCGACGAGCGACGACCCGGCACAGCGCCAGCTCGTCGCGTCGATGAAAGGCAAGACGCTGCCGCAGGTGGGGCGCGTCGAGGTGAGCATCATCGAGGAATCGCAGCCGGCGATCCTCGCGTTCGAGCAGGGGTCGCTGGACATGCTCGGGCTCGGCGGCGACGACGTGCGCTTCGTCATGGAGAACGGCAAGCTCAAGCCGGCGCTTGCCAATCGCGGCGTGGTCCACGTCCGCTACCCCGCGCCGAACATAACGTTCACGTTCTTCAACATGGACGATCCGACGGTTGGCGGCTATGGCAACGCGCAGGTCGCGCTGCGCCGTGCGATCGCGATGGGTTTCAACGTCGACGAGATGATCAGCGTCCTGTTCGCCGGCAACGCGGATGTCGCCAACCAGTTGCTGCCGCCCGGCTCCGCCGGCTACGACCCGTCGCTGCCGAAGAAGTCGATGTACGACCCGGCCGCCGCGCGCGCGCTGCTCGACCGCTTCGGCTTCAAGGATCGCGACGGCGACGGCTATCGGGAGACCCCCGACGGCAAGCCGCTGGTGATCCGTCGCGGGACGCTTCCGGAATCCTGGTATCGCGAAGTCGACACGCTGTTCAAGAAGAACATGGACGCGATCGGCATCCGCATGGTCGTCGAGCAGCATACGTTCCCCGAGCTTCTCAACATGGTGCGCGCAGGACAGCTGCCGATGTTCAACATGGGCTACCGGTCGCTGCAACCCTCGGGCTACGAGATCCTCGAGACGCTGTGGAGCAAGTCGAAGTTCGGCGACACGAACGTGTCGCACTTCGCGCGGCCCGACTACGACGCGGCGTACGAAGCGTTCCTGCGCACCCCGGACGGCGCCGCGCGCATCGCCGACGCGCGCCGGATGAGCGAGGTGCAGCGCGCGTGGATGCCGCTGATGCTGCACACGTTCGGCATCGGCAACACGCTGGTGCAACCGTGGGTACAGGGTTACTGGCCTTCCGCGTTCAACTACACGTGGAAGTACCTCGACCTCGACGTCGCCAAGCGCAACGCCCAGGGCGCGAAGCACTGACGCGTCGTCAGGGCGCGCTACCCGCCGCCCGCAGGTGCGCGAGCACCGACGTCGCCGCCGCCTCGACGAGATCGAGCACCTGCTCGAAGCCCGCGCGCGGACCGTAGTACGGGTCGGGCACGTCGCGCAGGCCCAGCTCGGGCGCAAGCGCCAGCATCCGCGTGAGCGTGCCGGCGTACGAAGCGGGCCGCATGGCCCCCAGTGCTGCGAGGTTGCGGCCGTCCATCGCGAGGATCCAGTCGAAGCGGTCGAAGTCTTGCGGCTCGACCAAGCGCGCGCGCAGGCCGCTCAGGTCGTAGCCGCGCCTGGCCGCCGCCGCGATCGCGCGCCGGTCCGGCGGCTCGCCGACGTGATAGTCGTGCGTGCCCGCCGAATCGACGACGATGCGTTGCGCGAGCCCAGCGCGCTCGACGCGGGCGCGGAACACACCCTCCGCCGTCGGCGAGCGGCAGATGTTGCCCATGCAGACGAACAGGACACCCGCGGCGCCGGGCGGCCGCGCCGTCACTGCATGAACCATCCGTGGCTCACCACCAGCGACTGGCCGGTCAGCGCGTTCGTCGGGAAGCCCGCGAACAGCAGCGCGACTTCGGCGACGTCGTCGACGGTCGTGAACTCGCCGTCGACGGTTTCCTTCAGCATCACCTTCTTGATCACGTCCTGCTCGGAGATGCCCAGCGCCTGCGCCTGTTCGGGAATCTGCTTCTCGACGAGCGGCGTGCGCACGAATCCCGGGCAGATGACGTTGGCACGCACGCCATGCGCGGCGCCCTCCTTCGCGATGACCTTCGCAAGGCCGATCAGGCCGTGCTTCGCCGTGACGTACGGGGCCTTCAGCACCGAGGCTTCCTTCGAGTGCACGGACCCCATGAAGATCACGCTGCCGCGGCCGGCCTTGTACATGTGCGGCAGGCAGGCCCTGGTCGTCAGGAATGCGCCGTCGACGTGGATGGCCATCAGCTTCTTCCACTCGGCGTACGTGAACTCCTCCAGCGGATGCACGATCTGGATGCCTGCATTGCTGACCAGGATGTCGACGCGGCCGTAGGCGGCCATCACCGCCGCGACGCCCGCATTGACGGCAGCCTCGTCGGTGACGTCCATCGCGACGCCCATCGCCTTGCCGCCGGCTGCCTTGATCTCGGCGGCCGTTGCATTGGCCGCGTCGAGGTTGAGGTCGGCGATCACGGCGACGGCGCCGTGGGCCGCGAACTTCTCGGCGATCGCGCGACCGATGCCGCTGGCCGCGCCGGTGACGATGGCAACCTGGTTGTCGAGCTTCATGGTGTCCTCCTTGGGATGCGAACTGTGCAGGCGGCGACGCGTCAGCGCGGCGCGAGGTAATCGTGGACGACGGTGCCCAGCCCCAGCGTCAGGTCGCTCTGGATGTGGATACCGGACAGGACTTCGAGCACGGGCAGCTGCGCCACCGGTGCGAGCGCGTGGTGGAAGAGCTCCAGTGCGACCGGGCCCGTCCACGCCCCCTTGACCGTCACGTCCTCGCAGTAATAGCGGACGAGCTCGCAGATCCGCGGGCTGCCGTCGACGTGCGGGATGATCTTCAGCAGGAAGTTGGGGGCCGTGAGCGCCGCGAGGACCGGGCCCGTGTCGACCGCGTGATGCTTGTAGCCCATCGTCGCGACGGCCACCTGCACGGCGCCGTAGTGCAGCGTGCCCACGAGCGTGTCCTTGTCGACCGCGAGCTTGGGCGAGGCGAGCTTCTTGGGGAAACCCCACAGTTCGCGCCCCCCGGCGATCGGGGACTCGTCGTCGAGGTACATCGCATGCACGTAGCCGCCCGCCTGCCCGTCGAGCGTCACCGGGATCACCTGGCCCGTTTCCGTGTAGTCGCCAAAGCCGGTCGAATCCGGCATCCGGATGAACTCGTACTTGACGATCGGTTCGCCGACCACCAGGGGTGCGGGCACGACGGCACGCAGCGCGGCCGGGTCCGTGCGGTACGTGATGATCAGGAACTCGCGGTTGACGAAGCGATACGGACCCTTGGGAAACGCGGGGTTCGTCAGCGGCATCGCATAGGCGTTGGCGCGGACGTCGTCTTCGGTCATTGCGGGGGCTCCAGGGTGGGCGCGTTCACAGCGCGAGGTCGAAGGCATGCATGCCGGGCTCGGCGCGGCATGCGCGCCGCCACTCGGGATGCGTCAGCGATTGCCGCACGGCGGAACGGCCGGCGTCCCACAGTGCGTCGACGGTAAGGCGCGAGAATTCGTAGTCCTTGCTCTGCGACGAATGCGCGAAGCGCCGGTTGATCAGGTGGACCACCGACAGCCGCGGCGGGCGCGCCTCGCGCTCCAGCAACTTCACCGACGGGTGCGTGCGCAGGCGGGCGGGCAACGCCTCCAGCAGCGTGTACAACGCCTGCCGCATCGCCTCGAGATCCTTGAGCCGCGTCGTGTTGAACCGCGTCTTGCTGGAGTACTGGATGTCCTTGGCGCGCTCCAGCACCTCGTCCAGGTTCTTCGGCAGCTCGCCGCGCGCGCTGAACAGGTCGACCTGCGCCACCAGCGCGTGCAGGTGCGGCGAGCTGTCGAGCACGTACCAGAGCGGCGTGTTCGACACGAGCCCGCCGTCCCAATACTCCTCGCCGTCGATCTCCACCGGGGGAAAGCCGGGCGGCAACGCACCGCTTGCCAGCACGTGCTCCGGCCCGATCACCAGGTCCGGATCGTGATTGTCGAAGTAGACCGAATTGCCGCTGCGCACGTTGACGGCGCCGACGGCAAAGCGGACTTCGCGGCGGTTGAGGCGCTCGAAGTCGACCAGCTCGTTGAGCGTGTCGACGAGCGGCGACGTGTCGTAGAACGACAGCGCGTCAGCCGTCCCGTCGAGCGCGAACAGCGGGCCAGGGACGCGCGGCCGGAAGAACCCGGGCACGCCCCACGTCGCACTGGCCGTGGAACTGAAGCGATTGAACGCGAGCCGGACGCTGTCGAACACGTGCATCGGCACCAACGGCAAGCCCGATGACACGCGGTTCCAGAATTCGCGCATCCGGGGCAAGCGGTCGTCGACGCTGTTGCCCGCGATCAGCGCGGCGTTGATGGCGCCGATCGAGACGCCCGTTACCCAGTCCGGCAGGATGCCGGCCTCGGCAAAGCCCTCGTACACGCCCGCCTGGTAGGCGCCCAGCGCGCCACCGCCTTGCAGCACGAGGACGACCTGTTCGTGCCGCGGGCATGCGATGCGCGGACGGCGGGACGGCGCGGAACGGGATCGCGCGGGCGTGGACTTGGTGCGGGCAGGCATTGCGGACTGCGACGGGGGCTTGGCTTCAGTATACGCCCCGCAAGCCTTCCATGCTGCACTGCAGCGTAACCGGTCGCTACCACGCGGCGCGGATCGCGGCAGCCCTCACGCGGCGCCGGCGTCAGGTCTCGGTGGGCAGTGCAACGCCGAACAGTTGTTCCTTGAGCTGGAACAGACGGTCCCGCAATTCGGCCGCCTTCTCGAACTCCAGGTTGCGGGCGGCCTCGACCATCTGCTTCTCGAGCAGGCGCAATTCCTTCTCGAGGTCCTTCTCGCCCATCTCCTCGTACTTGGCCTTGGCCTGGGCGGCCTTCAGCTGCTTGCGTTCCTCGCCGACGTCGTAGACGCCGTCGATGATGTCCTTGATCCGCTTCTCGACGCCCTTGGGCGTGATGCCATGCTCGGCGTTGAACTCGGTCTGCACCTTGCGCCGGCGCTCCGTCTCGTCGATGGCCTTCTTCATCGAGTCGGTCATCTTGTCGGCATACAGGATGGCCATCCCGTTGATGTGGCGCGCGGCGCGGCCGATCGTCTGCACCAGCGAGCGCTCGGCGCGCAGGAAGCCTTCCTTGTCGGCGTCGAGCACCGCGACCAGCGACACCTCGGGAATGTCGAGGCCCTCGCGCAGCAGGTTGATGCCGACGAGCACGTCGAACTCGCCGAGCCGCAGGTCGCGGATGATCTCCACGCGCTCGACGGTGTCGATGTCGCTGTGCAGGTAGCGCACCTTGACGCCATGCTCGCCGAGGTAATCGGTGAGGTCCTCGGCCATCCGCTTGGTGAGCGTCGTCACCAGCACGCGCTCCTGGCGGTCGACGCGCAGCTTGATCTCGGACAAGAGGTCGTCGACTTGCGTCTGCGCGGGCCGCACTTCCAGCACGGGATCGACGAGGCCCGTCGGCCGCACCAGTTGCTCGACCGTCTGGCCCGCATGCGTATTCTCGTAGTCGGCCGGCGTGGCAGACACGAAGATCGTCTGCGGCAGCATCCGCTCGAACTCGTCGAAGCGCAGCGGCCGGTTGTCCAGCGCCGAGGGCAGCCGGAAGCCGTAGTTGACGAGGTTCTCCTTGCGCGCGCGATCGCCCTTGTACATGCCTCCCACCTGCGACACCGTCACGTGCGACTCGTCGATGAACATCAGCGCGTTGCGCGGCAGGTAGTCGATCAGCGTCGGCGGCGGCTCGCCCGGCGCGCGGCCCGACAGGTGGCGCGAGTAGTTCTCGATGCCTTTGCAGAACCCGATCTCGACCATCATCTCGAGGTCGAAGCGCGTGCGCTGCTCGATGCGCTGCGCCTCGATCAGCTTCATCTCGCCGACGAACTTGTCCTTCTGCAGCACGAGCTCCTGCTTGATCGCCTCGACGGCGTCCAGCGTCTTCTGCCGCCCGGTGACGTAGTGCGACGACGGGAACACGGTGAAACGCGAGATCCTCTGCTTGACGTGGCCGGTAAGCGGATCGAACAGCTGCAGCGACTCGACCTCGTCGTCGAACAGCGAGACGCGCACCGCGTTTTCCGCATGCTCGGCCGGGAAGATGTCCAGCACGTCACCGCGCACGCGGAACGTGCCGCGCTTGAAGTCGGTATCGTTGCGGCTGTACTGGATCTCGGTGAGGCGCTTGATTGCGTCGCGCTGCGTGAGCTTGTCGCCTTCGCGCAGGTGCAGGATCATCGAGTGGTATTCGCTCGGGTCGCCGATACCGTAGATCGCCGACACGGTGGCCACGATCACGCAATCCGGTCGCTCGAGGATCGCCTTGGTGGCCGAAAGCCGCATCTGCTCGATGTGTTCGTTGATCGAGCTGTCCTTCTCGATGTACAGGTCGCGCGAAGGCACGTAGGCCTCCGGCTGGTAGTAGTCGTAATAGCTGACGAAGTACTCGACCGCGTTGTTGGGAAAGAACTCGCGGAATTCCGAGTAGAGCTGGGCGGCGAGCGTCTTGTTGGGGGCCATCACCAGCGCCGGCCGCCCCGTGCGCGCGATGACGTTGGCCATCGTGAACGTCTTGCCGGACCCCGTGACACCCAGCAACGTCTGGAATGCGAGACCGTCGCCCAGGCCCTCGACGAGCTTGTCGATCGCCTGCGGCTGGTCGCCTGAGGGCGGGAATGGCTGGTGCAGCTCGTACGGGCTATCGGGGTATGTGATGACCATGGGTCCGACCCTATTTATCCGGCGCCAGGAGCGCCTGCTCCGACGTCGATTCCTGCGCGGACCCGGCGTCGGACGCGGTAATGAACTGGAGTGCCGCGAGACGGGCGTACAACGGGCTGCTGTGGACGAGCGAATCGTGCGTCCCGCTGGCCACGATCCGGCCGTCCTCCATGACGATGATCCGGTCCGCGTGCCGCACGGTCGCAAGGCGGTGCGCAATCATCAGCACAGTGCGGCCGGCCATCAGCGTTTCAAGGCCGAGCTGGACCGCGCGCTCGCTTTCGGCGTCGAGCGCGCTGGTCGCCTCGTCGAGCAGCAGGATCGGCCGGTCGGCGAGGATCGCGCGTGCGATCGCAAGCCGCTGTCGCTGCCCGCCCGACAACCGCACGCCGCGCTCGCCCAGGTAGCTGCCGTAGCCTTCCGGCAAGCGTTCGATGAAGCCGTCCGCGTGCGCTGCGACGCAGGCCGCGCGGACTTCATCGTCCGTCGCGGCCGGCCGCCCATAGCGGACATTTTCGGCCACGCTCGCGGCGAAAATCACCGGATCCTGCGGCACGAGTGCGATCCGCCGGCGCACGTCCTCGGGCACCGCGCGCCTGGCATCGACGCCATCCACCGCCACGACGCCGTGCAGCGGGTCGTAGAACCGCAGCAGCAACTGGAACACGGTCGTCTTGCCTGCGCCCGACGGCCCCACCAGCGCCACCTTCTCGCCGGACGCGACGTCCAGGGAGAAATCGTCCAGCGCAGCGGTGTCGGGTCGGGATGGGTAGTGGAACGTCACGCCGGACAGCGACACCGTCCCGCGCGGGGGCACGGGCATCGGCACCGGGTCGGCGGGTGCGCGGATCTCGGGCTCGATCGACAGCAGCTCGAACAGGCGCTCGGTGGCACCGGCCGCGCGCTGCAGGTCGCCGATCACCTCGCTGATGGCGCCCACCGCGCTCGCGACGAGCACCGCGTAGAACACGAAGGCCGAAAGCTGCCCGGGCGTCATCGACCCGTTGACCACATCGTGGCCGCCGATCCACAGGATCACGCCGACCGCGCCGAAAACCAGCGTGATCACGCACGCGACCAGGAACGCGCGCTGCCGGATCCGGTGCGCCGCCGTCGCGAACGCCGCCTCGACACGGTCGCCGAACAGCCGCCGGTCCGCCGCCTCGTGACCATAGGCCTGGACCGTGCGGATCTCGTGCAGCGCCTCGTCGACATAGGAGCTCACGTCGCCGACGCGGTCCTGGCTCGCTCGCGCGAGCTTGCGCACGCGGCGTCCGAACAGCACGATCGGCGCCACGACCAGCGGGATGCACAGCAGCACGAGCAGCGTCAGCTTGACGCTCGACAGCATCAGCAGCACGAAGCCGCCGATCATCAGCAGGAAGTTGCGCACCGCCATCGACGCGCTGGAGCCGATGATCGTCTCCAGCATCGTCGTGTCGTTGGTCAGCCGCGAGATCGCCTCGCCCGTGCGCGCGAGCTCGAAATACGACGGTGGCATCGTCAGCAGGTGGTCGAACACGGCGCGGCGCAGGTCTGCGGTGACCCGTTCGCCCACCCACGACACGTAGTAGAAGCGCGTGTACGTCGCGGCGGCCAAAAGCACGATCACCCCAAGCGACAGCGCGAGCATGTGGTCGAGCTCATGCGTGCTGCCGGCCGAGATGCCGCGGTCGATGACGAACTTGAGCCCCTGCCCGATCATCAGCACCGACGCCGCGCCGACGACGAGCGCGATGGCGGCGATGATCACCTGCCGCCGATAGGGCCGGACAAAGCGGTTGACGCGCGCGACGGTGCGCAGCGCAGTCGCCGGAGGAATCTTCGGCGCGGGTTCGAGTCGGTGATCGTTGCGGGCCATGACGACGGATGCAGAGGGCGGGCGCGACGACCCCGGGCCGGCGCGGCGAATCCGGTAAAATACAACGTTTGGCCGCTACGGCCGATTTCACGCTTCAGGACCCGCCATGAACGCACCGCTCGCCAACTCCGGAACGTTCCTCGCCGCCATCGAAATGGCGCCGCGCGACCCCATCCTCGGCGTCACCGAGGCGTTCAATGCCGACCCGCGCGCCGAGAAAGTCAACCTGGGCGTCGGCGTCTACACGGACGATGCCGGCAAGATCCCGCTGCTCGGCTGCGTCAAGCGGGCGGAAGACGACATTGCCGCCCACGCCAGCGCCCGCGGCTACCTGCCCATCGACGGCATGCCCGCCTATGACAAGGCCACGCAGGCGCTGCTGTTCGGCGCCGACAGCCCCGTCGTGACCAGCGGCCGCGCGATCACCGTCCAGGCGCTCGGCGGCACGGGCGGCCTGCGCGTCGGCGCGGACTTCCTGAAGCGCTTCGCGCCGAACGCGCAGGTGTGGATCAGCGACCCGAGCTGGGAAAACCACCGTGCGCTGTTCGAAGGCGCGGGCTTCACCGTCAAGAATTACCGTTACTACGACGCGGCGACGCGCGGCCTCGATTTCGACGGCATGGTCGCGGCGCTGCAAGGCATGCCGGCGGGTGATGTCGTCGTGCTGCATGCCTGCTGCCACAATCCGACGGGCGTGGACCCGGCGCCCGCGCAGTGGGAGACGATCCTCGAGGTCGTGCGCTCGCGCAAGTTGGTTCCGTTCCTGGACCTCGCGTACCAAGGGTTTGCCGAGGGGCTCGAACCCGACGGCGCCGTCGTCCGCGCATTCGCCGCGACGCCTGGCCCGCTGGTGATCTCCAGTTCGTATTCGAAGTCGTTCTCGCTGTACGGCGAACGTGTCGGCGCGTTCACGCTCGTCGCGGCCGACAAGGACGAGGCCGCGCGTGCGCTGTCCCAGGTCAAGCGCATCGCGCGGATCCTGTGGTCCAACCCGCCGACGCATGGCGCCAAGGTTGTCGCCGCCGTGCTGGGCACGCCCGAGTTGCGCGCGCAATGGGAAGCGGAGCTGGGCGGCATGCGCAATCGCATCCGCGAGATGCGCGTGCTGCTGCACGCCAAGCTCGTCGAGCTGGCGCCGGCCAACGACTGGGACTTCGTCACCGCGCAGCGCGGCATGTTCTCGTACACCGGCCTCACCAAGGACCAGGTCGCGCGGATGCGCAGCGAGTTCGGCGTCTACGCGGTGGATTCGGGCCGTATCTGCGTCGCGGCGCTCAACACGCGCAACGTCGCCTACGTCGCCGGCGCCATTGCCGCGGTCAGCAAGTAAACCCCGGGCCGGCCAGTTTTGACGGCTGGCCGATTTCGGCTATAATCATTGGCTTAGCGCGGGAATAGCTCAGTTGGTAGAGCGCAACCTTGCCAAGGTTGAGGTCGCGAGTTCGAGACTCGTTTCCCGCTCCAGTATTCTTCGAGGGAGAGCCGTGCAGTGATGTCGAGGCTCTCCCTTTTCGTTGCCGGAGTCTGATACGGTAACGCCGCGCCGCGGTTCCTCCGCGGCCGATGCCAGATGGTCCCCAGGGCGGGGTGGCAGAGTGGTCATG
>JAFEDG010000018.1 GCA_018241745.1 Pseudomonadota bacterium | reverse complement strand
GCGCTGCACGCGGCCGTCGCCGCGGTCCGCGCACTGCAATTCGACGGCGAACCGCCGGCCGCGGTGCTCGTCGAACCCTGGCAGCCCCATGCGCGCGAACTCTACCTCGCGGTCGTCGTCGACGGTCGCGCCGACGGCTACGCGGTGCTGTACGGCCCGCGTGGCGGCGTCGACATCGAGGACGGTCCGCCGCCGGCACGCTATGCGTTCGGCGATCCGTCGCGCTTCCGCGTGCACGCGCTGCGCGCCGTGCTCGAAGATGCCGAGGACGACTATCGCGTGCGTGAGCGCGTCATCGCGATCGCCGAGCGCCTGGTCGCGACCGCCGACGGCCACGACTGCACGACGCTCGAGATCAACCCGCTGGCCGTGCTCGACGACGGCAGCCTGCTGGCGCTCGATGCGAAGGTTGTGCGCGACGAGTGGGCCGCATTCCGCAACGCGGGGATCCGCGCGATGGTCGACGAGACGCGTGCCCGCGCGGACCCACTGCTGCGCGCGAGCCTCGAGATGAACCACATGTACGTGCGGCTGGACGGCGATATCGGGCTCATCTCCGGCGGCGCCGGCATGACGATGGGGGCGATGGATGTGATCGCCGCCGAAGGCGGGCGGCCCGCATGCTTCCTGGACGCGAGCCCCGGACCGACGTCGACGCGCGGCTATCGCCCGGCGCTCGCGATGCTGGACGCGGATCCCGCCGTGAAGGTGATCCTGGTCAGCGTGTTCGGTGGCGGCACGCAGATGCAGCGCGTCGCCAACGCGATGAAGGACCTGATGGCGGAGCGAACGAGCGCGAAGCCCGTGATCTTCCGGCTCGACGGCACCAACGTCGACCAGGTGCCGGCGATCCTGGCAACGTTCGGCGCGCACAATCACGCGACGATGGAGAGCGCCGCGCGCGAAGCGGTGGCCCTCGCCCGTGCCGCAGGCGCGGCGGGAGACGCGCGATGAGCATCCTGCTCGACCGCAGCAACCGCGTGCTCGTACAGGGCATCACGGGCCAGATGGGACAGTTCTTCGTCGGCGACGCTGGTGCGTACGGCACGCAGATCGTCGCCGGCGTATCGCCCGGTCGCAGCGGCGCCGACATCGCGGGCGTGCCGGTGTTCGGCAGCGTCGCCGCCGCGGTGGTCGCCACGCGCGCGGATACCGCGATGGTGTTCGTGCCGCCGCCGTCGGTGCGCGGCGCGGTCATCGAGGCGATCGAGGCGGGCTGCCGCCTCGTCGTGGCCACCGCCGACGAAGTGCCGGTGCGCGACGCGATCGCGATCCGTGCCGTGGCGCTCGCGCACGGCGCCGCCTACATCGGGCCCAACACGCCCGGGATCATCTCGCCAGGCAAGGCGAAGATGGGCTTCATGCCGTCGTTCTGCTACCGCGAAGGCCGTGTCGGCGTGATCTCGCGCAGCGGCTCGCTGTCGTACGAAGGCTGCAAGCGGATCACGCTCGCGGGCGTCGGGCAGTCCACCGTCGTCGGCATCGGCGGCGATCCCGTCAAGGGCACGACGGCCGCGCAGGCGCTGGACCTGTTCCATGCGGACCCGGAGACCGACGCCGTGCTGTACCTCGGCGAGATCGGCGGCAGCGAGGAACTGTCGGTGGCGGAATA
The DNA here is from genome assembly GCA_018241745.1 of Pseudomonadota bacterium. GTDB lineage: Bacteria > Pseudomonadota > Gammaproteobacteria > Burkholderiales > Casimicrobiaceae > VBCG01. Next base: position 27,734 of record JAFEDG010000018.1, on the reverse strand, counting down.
CGCGCAGCGTGCCGGCGCCAAGCCGGTGGCGGCGCTGATCGTCGGCCAGACGGCGCCACCCGGCAAGAAGATGGGCCACGCGGCCGCGCTGATCGGCTCGCAGGCCGAAGGCCACGCGGCCAAGGTCGCGCTGTTGCGCGACGCGGGCGTCCACGTGGCCGATGGCCTGGGCGGCATCGTTGCCGCCGTGCAGGCGGCGCTGGCCCGGGGTCGCGCCGCCATCGAACACGCATGACACGAGGATGAAACGATGAACAAACCCGTCGAACTGGCGATCACCGAAGACGCCGCCGAAGGCAAGATCAACGCACAGTCGATGGCCGCCGCACGCGCGCTGATCGGCAACAAGCTGCGTCCCGAGCAATACCTGCGCGACGCGAGCGTCGATTCGCTGACGATCTTCTGCAACGGCATCGGCGACCTCAACCCCTTGTACCGCGACCTCGAGTACTCGCGCTGGACGCGCTTCGGCGGCCTGATCGGCCATCCGTGCTTCCCGTGGACGCACCACTGGCCCGGTCGGTCGTACTGGGGCCTGCCCGGCGTCCACGGCTTCGGCGTGATGATCGACTGCGAGTATTTCCGCAACGTGCGGCCCGGCGACCGCATCAACGTGTGGAACCGCGTCATCGACATCCAGGAGAAGCCGTCGAAGTTCAGCGGCACGATGGCGATGCAGTACCTCGAGTCGACCTATACCAACCAGCGCGACGAGATCCTGTGCCGCGCGCTGGGCATGACGGCGCGCCACGAGCGCAAGGCGTCGCGCGACACGAACAAGTACAAGGACGTGAAGACGCACACGTACACCGACGACGAGATCGCGCGCATCGAGGAGCAGGTGATGAGCGAGCCGTCGCGGATCCGCGGCGCCGCCACGCGCCACTTCGAGGATGTCTCAGTCGGCGAGAAGATCGACGAGATCGCGCGCGGGCCGCTTTCGATGTCGGACACGATGGCGTTCGTCATCGGTTCCGGCCGCGGCGCCGCGCACGGCGCGCTGCTGCGCCACGCGGCGAAGCATCCCAAGCACTATGTCCGCAACAAGCTGGGCCAGGGCGTCGAGTACACGGGCATCGGTCACCACCGCGAGAACTTCGCGCGCGAAGTTGGCGTGCCGGGCATGTACGACTACCTGCCGCAGCGCGCGGCGTGGTTCGCGACGGCGATCACCAACTGGATGGGCGACGACGCCGTGCTGAAGCGGCTGCGGATGGAAGCGCGGATGTTCAACATCCAGGGCGACACGACGTTCATCGGCGGCACGATCGTCAAGAAGTACGTGAAGGACCGCTGCGCGCTCGTCGACATCGAGATGAAGGGCGTCAACCAGCGCGGTGAGCTGTCGTCGCCCGGCTTCGCGACGGTGATGCTGCCGTCGAAGGACATCCGGACCAAGGTGCCGACGGACGGCACGGTGGTCGACCTCGACCTGGAGCCCGTGCGGTAACGTCGGGCTTTCGACGCGCGACAGGCGACCACGATGGCCCACTCGATGCTGCTGGTGCTGGACATGATCAACGATCTCGTCCACGCGGACGGTCCTAATGGCGGCCCGAAGGGCTACGGCCCGGAACTCGCGCGGCGCGAGACGCTGCGCCATGCGGCGACGGCGATCGCGAAGGCCCGCGCGGCACACGTGCCGGTCACCTATGTCCGCGTCGGCTTCTCGCCCGACTATCGCGAGGTGTCGCCGACGTCGCCGCTGTTCCAGGGCGCGAAGAAGGCCGGGATGTTCAAGCTCGGCACGTGGGGCACCGAAGTGCACCCGTCGCTGGCCCCGCAGCCGGGCGACCTCGACGTCGTCAAGCATCGCGTCAGCCCGTTCTACGCGACGCCGCTCGAAGCCATCCTGCGCGCGCACGGCACGACGCGGCTCGTGCTGCTCGGCGTGTCGACGAGCGGTGCCGTGCTGTCGGCGGCCAAGGACGGCCACGACCGCGACTACGAGATCGTCATCGTCGAGGACGCGTGCGCCGCGCTGCCGCCCGCGCAGCACGATGCGGTGATGGAGCAGGTGAAGCGCTTCGCGACGATCGTCAAGGCAGACGACCTCGTGTTCGACTGAGAGGAACAACGATCGCGCGACGACGCATCGTCGGCGCGCGGTCCCGTCGGGGCGCGTCGCGTCCCACCGTGGAGCCGGCACCGCGGCATGCGACCGCGCCCGGCGGAGGAGATGAACGATGGTCGATGTCGTACGCCGCCGCCTCGTCGCGGCTTCCGTCCTCGGTGCTGCGGGCTTCACGCCCGGCGCCCGTGCCAAGGTGGACTTGCCTGGAGGCGGCGTGTATCCCGATCACGCGGTGCGCTTCGTCGTGCCGCTGCCTCCGGGGGGCGGCGCGGACATCGTCGCGCGGCTCGTCGCCGAGCAGCTCGGCCCGCGGATGGGCGGCACGTTCGTCGTCGACAACAAACCCGGCGGCGGCACGGTGATCGGCGCGGACCTGGTCGCGCACGCCGCGCCGGATGGCTACACGCTGCTGCTCGGCACCGCGACGACGCACGCGATCAACATTTCGCTGCTGGGCAAGCTGCCGTACGATCCGGTCAAGGATTTTGAGCCGGTGGCGCTGCTCGCGGTGCTGCCGCTGATCCTCGTCGTGAACCCGGCCGTGCTGCCGGTCAATTCGCTGCAGGAACTGATCGACTATGCGCGCAAGCATCCCGGCAAGGTCAACTTCGCATCGACCGGCAACGGCAGCTCCATCCACCTGGCCGGCGAGATGCTGAAGATGGTCGCGGGCCTCGACATGACCCACGTCCCATACAAGGGCGCCGCGCCTGCGCTGACGGACCTGCTGGGCGGCCAGGTGCAATTCATGTTTACGACCATTCCGCCGGCGCTGCCACACGTCAAGGCGGGCAAGCTGCGCGCGCTGTGCGTCGCCAACGCCAAGCGCTCGTCGATCCTGCCGGACCTGCCGACCACCGCGGAAGCCGGCGCCCCGGGCGTCGAGGCGAGCTCGTGGAACGGCGTGCTGGTGCCGGCACGGACGCCGCAGCCGATCGTGCAGGCGCTGGATACGCAACTCGGGGCCGTGATGCAGATGCCCGACGTCGTCGCCACGCTGAAGCTGGACGGCACCGAGCCCGCCTACCTGCCCGCACCCGAGTTCGCCGCATTCATGGCGCGCGAGACGGAACGTTATCGCAAGGTCGTGATCGCGTCGCACGCGCATGTCGACTGACGCGGCCAACGCGGCGCTCGACGCGCAGGCGCTCGCGGCGTGGATCGGGCGCAGCGAAATCGCGCGCGACCACGTGACGCCGGTGCCGTGCGCGGCCCTGGCCGCGACGCTCGATCACGACCCCGCGCTGCCGCCCACCGGCACGCCGCTGCCTCCGCTGTGGCATTGGCTGTACTTCCTGCCGCTGGCGCGCGCGTCGGAGATCGGGCCCGACGGCCATCCGAAGCGAGGGGGCTTCCTTCCGCCCGTGCCGCTGCCGCGCCGGATGTGGGCCGGCAGCCGGTTCCAGTTCGCGGCGCCGCTGGTGGTCGGCGACGCGATCACGCGCACGTCGACGATCGAGGACGTCGCCGTCAAGGAAGGGCGCAGCGGCACGCTCGTGTTCGTCGTCGTCCGGCACGAGGTCGTCCGCGAACGCGATCACCATGTCGCCATCGTCGAGCACCACGACATCGTCTATCGCGCCGCGGCACCCGCCTCCGCGACACCGCCGCCGCCCGAGCCGGCGCCGGCAACCGCGTCCTGGCAGCGCATCGTGACGCCGGACCCCGTCCTGTTGTTCCGCTACTCGGCCCTGACGTTCAACGGCCACCGGATCCACTACGACGCACCGTACGTCACCGGTGTCGAAGGCTACCCGGGCCTCATCGTGCACGGTCCGCTGATGGCGACGTTGCTGCTCGACCTCGTGCGGCGCCAGCGTCCCGATGTCGCGATCGAGCGCTTCGCATTCCGCGCGCTGCGCCCCGTGTTCGCCACGGGCGCATTCACGGTCTGCGGCGAGCCCAGGGACGAGCGCAGCGTGCGCCTGTGGATCCGCGACACCGAAGGCGCGCTCGCGATGGACGCGACGTGCGTCCTTGCCGCGTGAGCATGGCGGGCGCGCTGTCGCCGGACCTGGCGTTCCTCGCGACGACCTACCTGTTCGTGCCCGGCGATCGCCCGGAGCGCTTCACCAAGGCCGTGGAGAGCGGCGCGGACGCGGTGATCCTCGACCTCGAGGACGCCGTGGCGCCGCCCGCGAAAGCCACGGCGCGCGCGAACATCGCCAGCTGGCTCGCGACGGCCTCACCGCCGGTGCCGGTACTCGTTCGCGTCAACGCCCTTGGCAGCGCCGACAGCGCCGCGGACATCGCGGCGCTCGCGTCGTGGCCCGCGCCGCGACTGATGGTCGCGAAGAGCGAGGAACCGGGGGCGCTTGCGGCACTCGCGGATGCGTTGCCGCGCGCGATGCTGTTGCCGCTGGTGGAAAGTGCGAAAGGCATCGCCGATGCGCAGCACATTGCATCCATCGCGCGCGTGGGACGGCTCGCGTTCGGCGCCCTCGACTACTGCGCCGACCTGGGGATCGACGGCGACCCGCGCGCGCTGATCCATCCGATGTCGTGCCTCGCGCTCGCATCGCGGCGCGCGGACCTGCCGCCGCCGATCGCGTCGCCGACCGCTGCGCTCGACGACGCCCCCCGCCTGCGTGACGACGTGGAACTGGCACGCGCGCTGGGCTTCACGGCGAAGCTATGCATCCATCCGCGGCAGGTGGCCGGCGTCGCGGCCGCGTTCGCGCCGACGCCCGCCGAAATCGCGTGGGCGGAACGCATCGTCGCTGCCGGCGCCGGCGCCGGTGCCATGGCGCTCGACGGCCAGATGGTCGACGCGCCGGTGCGGGTGCGCGCGCAGTCCATCCTCCGGCGGGTGCGGCGCTAGCGCGCTGCGCGGGTTGGACTGCTAGAGCCCGCCCGCCGACGTCGCGCGATCGACGGCCTCGCGCGCCCGCTCGGCCGCATCCGCCTCGAACACTTCCTGCAATTGCGCGGCGGCCTGCGCGGTCGTCTGGATCAGCTGCTGCTCATCCTGGCGTACCGCGTACTGCGCTTCCATCGTCCGCGCATCGTGCTCCTTGAACAGCGCCACGGCGCGGTCTGCCGCCGCCGCGTCGAGCCCGCATTCGACGAGCGCGCGGCGCGCCGTCTCCACGCTTGCGAGGAACGTCTCGCGCTCGATGTCGTCGGGTTCGAGATCCAGGTCCCGCAATCGGTAGTAGTGGACGCGGTTGCGTGCGCGCGCGAGGATCGGCAGCGCGGGGAAGTGCTTGCGCACCATCGCAGCGGTCTTCATCGAGGCCTCGACATCGTCGATCGCGAGCACGAAGAGCTTCGCGTCGGCCGCCTTGGCGGCGGTCAGCAATTCGAGCCGCGACGCGTCGCCGTAGTAGACCTTGTTGCCGAAGCGGCGCACGAAGTCGACCTGCTGGTAGCTTGCCTCGAGCGCCGTCGACGGGATGCCCGCCATCCGCAGCACGCGCGACACGATCTGCCCGTAGCGCCCGTAGCCCGCGATGATGACCGGGTTGGCGGTGTCGATCGTGTCGAACTGCGGGGGCGCGCTGCGCATCTGCCAGCGCGCGAGCATGCGCTCGTAGCCGCCGAAGGTCAGCGGCGCGAGCAGCATCGACACGGTCACGACGAGCACCAGGAACTCCGCCGTCGCCGCGTCCAGGATGCCGTCGCCCGCCGCCGCCGTGAACAGCACGAACGCGAACTCGCCGCCCTGCGCCACGAGGATCGCGATCCGCTGCGCGTCGTCGTTGGCGATGCGCAGCACGCGTGCGATGCCGTACATCGCGGCGAACTTGACGACCATGAAGCCGAGCGCGGCGCCGAGCACGAGCAGCGGGGAGGCGATCAGCAGCGCGAGATTCGCGCTCATGCCGACCGCCATGAAGAAGAGGCCCAGCAGCAGGCCCTTGAACGGCTCGACATCCGCCTCGAGCTCGTGGCGGAACTCGGAGTCGGCCAGCAGCACGCCGGCGAGGAATGCCCCGAGCGACATCGACAACCCGATCGCGTCCATCGCGAGCGCGGCACCGACGACGACGAACAGCGTCGCCGCCGTGAACACGTCCTGCCCGCCAAAGCGCGCGATGAACTTGAACGCGGGCCGCAGCGCGACGCGGCTCACGACGATGACGCCGACGATCGCGGCCAGCCCCTTCAGCGCCACGAGCCAGCCCACCGGCGTGCCCTTGTGCTCGGGCGCGAGCAGCGGCAGCAGCGCGATCAGCGGGATCACGGCGAGGTCCTGGAACAGCAGGATCGCGAACGCACGACGGCCGCTGGTGCTCGACAGCTTGCCCCGCTCGCCGAGCCAGGCGAGCACGATGGCCGTCGACGACATCGCGAGCCCGAAGCCGGCGATGATCGCGGCCGGCATGTCGCGCAGCCACAGCCACGCCAGTGCCGCGAGTGCCACGCCGCTGACGACGACCTGCGCGCCGCCCAGCCCGAACACGCGCTGGCGCAGCGCCCACAGCCGCGACGGCTCGAGCTCGAGGCCGACGAGGAACAGCAGCAGCACGACGCCGAATTCCGCGAAATGCAGCGTGGTCTCGGCTTCCGGCACCACGCCCAGGCCCCACGGGCCGATCAGCGCACCCGCCGCGAGATACCCGAGCACGGACCCGAGCTGCAAGCGCCGGAACAGCGGCACGACGACCACGGCCGTTGCCAGGAACACGGCGGCCTGGCCCAGGACCGTCAGCGGTGCGCCGGTCATGCCGCGCTCACCTCGCGCGCGTCCTTCGCGGCACGGACTTTCGCCTCGTGCGCGCGGCACTCGGGCCCGTCGAACTGGGCGGCAAGCGCGTCGATGAATGCGCGCGTGCGCACCGGCATCAGCCGGCGCCCCGGGAACACGGCCCACGCGTCGGCCACCGGCCCGGCCCACGGGGCGAGCACGGGTACGAGCTCGCCGCGCTCGACATACTGCTGCGTGAAATGGTCGACCAGCAACGCAATCCCGCTGCCCGCGCGCGCCAGCCGGGCCAGCAACTCGGGTGAATTGGCGGTCGCGCGTCCGGGTGGCAGGCCTTCCCAGCGCGCATCCCCCAACGTCAGCACCCACGGCTGGGGCTCGCCCGAGCGGGCGAGGAGCCGCAGTGTGTCGTGCTCCATCAACGCCTCGGGCTCCGCGGGGTGGCCCCGGCGCGCGAGGTAGGCGGGCGATGCATACGCGCTCGTCGTGAACGTCGCGAGCCGGCGCGCGGCGAGCGACGCGTCGTCCCCGAGCGCACCCATCCGCAGCGCGACGTCGAAATTCTCGCCGACGAGGTCAACGCGCCGCGGCGTGAGGTCCAGTTCCAGTGTCACGGCAGGGTGGCGCTCCAGGAACTCGGCCAACGTCTGCGCGACCAGCGTGTTGGCGATGTCGCTGGGCATCGACACGCGCAGCCGCCCGCTCGGCTCGGCCAACCGATGGTCTGCAAGGCTCGTCGCGGCGGCGACTTCGTCGGCGACGCGGCGCGCGTGCTCGAGGACGCTGCGACCAAAATCCGTGAGCGCGAGCTTCCTGGTCGTACGTAGCAGTAAGCGCTCACCCAACCGGTCTTCCAACCCCGCCACTCGTCGCGACACCGTCGACTTCGGCAGGCCCACCCGCTCAGCCGCGCGGCTGAAGCTGCCCTCCTCGACGACCCGTGCGAACAGCAGCAGGTCGTCGGCGTCGATTGCTTGCATTGTTGCCATGGGGGAACAATGTTATCCGAACCAAGGGCTTCTGTGCGCCAGCCGCAACAACTATCTTGGCTGCACGGCGATCCCACACCGTCGCCCCAAGGAGCCCCGATGAACATCCTGCAGATCAATTCCAGCGCGCGCCGCGAAGGCTCGCAATCGACCGAACTCGCCAACGCGCTCGTCGCGCGGCTGGTCGCCGCGGACCCCGGCGCGCGCGTCACGGTCCGCGACCTGGCCGCCGCGCCGCATCCGCACCTCGACGAACGCGCGCTCGCCGCATTGTTCACGCCGGCGGACCAGCGCACTGCCGAGCAGGCCGCGCGGGTCGCCATCGACGACGTGGCGATCGCCGAAGTGAAGGCGGCGGATACGATCGTCATCGGCGCCCCGATGTACAACTTCGGCGTGTCGACGCAGCTCAAGAACTGGATCGACGCCATCGCCCGCGCGCAGGTGACGTTCCGCTACACGGCCAGCGGGCCCGAAGGTTTGCTGGGTGGCAAGACCGTGTACGTCGTGCTGACGCGCGGCGGCAAGTACCGGAACACGCCGGCCGACACGCAAGTGCCCTACCTGACCACCGTGTTCAACTTCCTCGGCATCCGCGACGTGCGCTTCGTGTACGCGGAAGGACTGTCGATGGGGCCGGAAGCCGCCGCCGCCGCGATCGCCTCCGCGCAGCGCGAGATCGAGGAAGCCGTCGCATAGGGTCCGACCCTATTTATTTCATAACCTGATGACGGTCCGACCCTAGTTGACATAATAAATAGGGTCGGACCCGGAGACCTGACATGAACACCGAAACGCTGAACCGTCCGCTCGCCCCCGTCGTCGCGCGTCCGCGCGACGTCGAGCAAGTGATCGCGGGCCTCGCTACCTCCGACGGCGCCGGCGTCAAGCTGACGCGCGTGCTGACGCAGCCGCTGCAACGCCGGCTCGACCCGTTCCTGATGCTCGACGCGTTCGGCACGGACAACCCCGACGACTACATCGGCGGCTTCCCGGACCACCCGCACCGCGGCTTCGAGACAGTGACGTACATGATCGACGGCCGCATGCGCCATCGCGACAGCGCGGGCCACGAAGGCGTGCTGCAGAACGGCGGCGTGCAGTGGATGACCGCGGGCCGCGGCATCGTCCACTCCGAGCTGCCGGAGCAGCAGGAAGGCCGGATGGAAGGCTTCCAGCTGTGGCTCAACCTGCCGGCGAAGGACAAGATGCGCGCGCCGTGGTATCGCGACATCCAGAGCGCGGAGATCCCGGAGTTCACGACCGACGATGGGGCCAAGGTGCGCGTGATCGCCGGCACGAGCCACGGCGTCGCGGGCGCGATGACGCGCGAGACGACGGACCCGCTGTACCTGGACGTCGCGCTGCCGTCGGGCACGTCGTTCGCGCAAGCGCTTCCGGCGAAGCAGAACGCGTTCGTCTACGTCTATCGCGGTGCACTGCGGATCGGCGGCGTCAACGTGCCGGCGCAACGGATGGCGATCCTGCGCAACGAGCCGGATCGCGACGGCGCCGTCGTCACCGCGACGGCCGATGCGCGGTTCCTGCTGATCGCGGGCACGCCGCTCGACGAGCCGATCGCGCAGTACGGCCCGTTCGTGATGAACACGCGCGACGAGATCATGCAGGCCGTCGCCGACTATCAGGCCGGGCGCTTCACCGGCTGACGTCGGACGCGTCGATGCAGGGCCCGGGCGATCGCCCGGGCCTTCTTTTTTGCGCGGACCGGCGCGGCGCGCCACGCCCATCCGCTCTGCTAACATCGTCACGCGCGCTCCCGCGCGCGAATCCCACGAGCGATGAGCGTTTCCCCCACGGCCGGTCACGCGACGCTACCCGTCGGCACGGTGACGTTCCTGTTCACCGACATCGTCGGCAGCACCGCGTTGTGGGAAACGCAGCGCGAAGCGATGCGCCAATCGCTTGCGCGCCACGATGCACTGATGCGTCGGTGCATCGTCGAGCACGGTGGCCACGTCGTGAAGACCACGGGCGACGGCTTCCACGCGGTGTTCGCCGACGCCCCGCGCGCGATGGCCGCGGCACTCGCCTGCCAGATGGCGCTGCTCGCGGAAACGTGGCCGCGCGACGCCCCGATCCGCGTGCGCATGGCGTTGCATTCCGGCAGTGCCGAGCTGCGCGACGGCGACTACTACGGCTCGTCGGTCAACCGTGCCGCGCGTCTCGCCGCGCTCGCCCACGGCGGCCAGCTGCTGCTGTCCGCGGTCACGCACGGCCTGTGCTGCGAGCTCGCGCCGGCGGGCGTCACGTTCAACCTGCTGGGCGAGCACAAGCTGCGCGGACTCGAGCGCAGCGAGGCCGTCTACGAGGCGCGCCATCCGGGGCTGCCCGGAACCTTCCCGCCGTTGCAGTCCCTGCTCGCGCCACTCGACGACGCGACACCGTCGATCGCCGTGCTGCCGTTCACCGACCTGAGCCCGCGCAAGGACCACGAGTATTTCGCCGACGGGCTGGCCGAGGAACTGCTGAACGTGCTGTCACGGATCCGCGGCTTGCGCGTCGCCTCGCGCACGTCGGCGTTCAGCTTCCGCGGCGCTGCGCTGGACCTCCCTGCGGTGGGCCGCAAACTCAATGTCGCGACGGTGCTGGAGGGCAGCATCCGCATCGCCGGCCCGCGCGTGCGCGTGGCCGCGCACCTGATCGACACCGCGACGGACTCGCAGCGGTGGTCGCAATCGTACGATCGCACGCTCGACGACATCTTCGCCGTGCAGGACGACATCGCGCAGGCTGTCGTCGCGGAACTGCGCGCGGCACTGTTGCCGGGGACGGCGCCGGCGCCCGCGCCGATCGTCGCCGCCGAAGTCAAGGCGGCCACGGGCGAGCGGCCCGCCAATGCGGACGCGTATGCGTTGTACCTGCAGGGGCGGCACGCGGTCGACCGCTTCACGCCGGAAGGTTCGGCGGCGGGCATCGACTACTACACGCGTGCCCTGGCCATCGACCCGGGGTTCGCGGTCGCGTGGGCCTGGCTCGCGCGCGCCCACGCTGACCAGGCCGCCTACGCCTGGGCCCCGGCCGGCCCGGCGTTCGCCGCCGCGCGCGACGCCGCCGAGCGCTCGCTGCAGATCAACCCGGACCTGGCCGAAGGGCACGCCGTGCTTGGGCTCGTGCGCCTCGCGCACGACCACAACTGGCACGGCGCGGAGGCCTCGTTCCGGCGTGCGCTCGAGCTCGCACCGGCCAACGCGCTGGTGCTGCGCCTCGCGGCGACGATGGCGGCGTGCCTCGGGCGCGACGACGAAGCGATCGCGCTGTTGCAGCGCGCGGTGACGCTCGATCCGCTGAGCGTGCCGGTGTTGCGCCTTCTGGGGCAGCGCTGCCTCGCCGCCGGCCGCCTGGCTGCCGCCGACACGGCGCTCGCGAAGCTGCTGGAGCTCAATCCGGATGGGGGATTCACGCATTACTGGCTTGGCATGAGCGCGTTGCTGCACGGCCGCGTGGACGCCGCGCGGGCGTCGTTTGCGCGCGAGGTCAATCCCGCGTTCGCGCTGTTGGGTCGTGCCGTCGGTGCGCACGCCGCCGGCGCGCACGTGGAAGCGGAACGTGAACTTGCCGCACTCGCGAGCGGGTATGCTGGCGAGGCCGCGTTCCAGGTCGCAGCGGGACATGCGTTTCTGGGCGACACCGACGAGGCGTTCGCCTGGCTCGAGCGCGCGCACCAGCAGCGCGACCCGGGCCTCGTCGAGCTGAAGGCCGATATCCTGCTGCGCCCGCTGCACGCCGATCCGCGCTGGCCCGGGTGGCTCGTGCGCATGGGACTCTAGCGGCGGCGCCGTCATTGGATGGATGCGACGATGAACCACAGGACCGGTTTCTCGAGCAAGGCCCACGTGCCGACGATCGTCTGCGGCAACTTCGCGACGGTGCCGCTGGGCGTCGACTTCGACGCGCTGATCGCGGCGATGCAGGTCTATGTCGACGAGCACGTCGCGCCGGTGTGGGGCACGCACGCGCGGCTCGTCAAGGGCCACGACGTCAAGCCCGGCGAGTGGGCGATGGCGTTCGTCGATCATGCGGATCACGCGCACTCGCTCGCGCGCCACGACCTGACGCCGGACGGCTATCCGCTCGCCCGCGTGTTCGTCAAGACGACGCTCGCGGACGGCAACCTCGTCAGCGTCGCGGCGACGCATGAGCTCGTCGAGATGCTGGTGGACCCGGCGATCAACCTCGTCACCGTCCGCAAGCACTCGAAGGACGTCTACCAGTACGAGGCCGCGGATCCGGTGGAAGACCTGCACTTCCCGGTCAACGGCATCGAGGTGACCAACTTCGTGTACCCGACCTGGTTCGAGGAGTTCCACGCGGAAGGTTCGACACGCTTCGATCACATGGGCGTGCTGACGCGGCCGTTCCAGATTCACGGCATGGGCTACCAGGGCGTGCTCCGGGACGGCAAGTGGATCGCCATTCACGGCTCGGACGTGAAGCGCAAACAGTTCGAGCAGCAGGATCGCCGCGGCCGCCGGATGGCACAACGCAACCAGCCGGCCTTGATCCGCTCCCGCTGACGCCTCACATCGCTCGTGCGCGCCGACCGCGGGTCGTCCGTCCGGACGGTCCGCGTGCCACCGCGTCATCGCTTACGCTCGCTCCCGTGCCTTCCTCGCCGCTTGCCGTCCTCGCCGATACGTTCGGCTATCCCGCGTTCCGGCCCGGCCAGCGCGACGTCGTCGAACATGTCGTCGCCGGCGGCGACGCGCTGGTGCTGATGCCCACCGGGGGCGGCAAGTCGCTGTGCTACCAGGTGCCGTCGCTGGTACGCGCAGGCACAGGCATCGTCGTGTCCCCGCTGATTGCGCTGATGGAAGACCAGGTGGCCGCGCTGACGCAGGCAGGCGTGCGCGCCGCAGCCCTCAACTCCGCGCTGGATGCGGACACCGCGCGGCGCGTCGAGCGTGACCTCGTCGCCGGCAACCTGGACCTGCTGTATGTCGCGCCCGAGCGGCTGTGCACGCCGCGCTGCCTCGACCTCCTGGACCGTGCGTCGCTCGCGCTGTTCGCCATCGACGAGGCGCACTGCGTGTCGCAATGGGGCCACGATTTCCGGCCGGAATACCTGCAGCTCTCGCTGCTGCACGAGCGCTACCCGGACGTCCCGCGCATCGCGCTGACGGCGACGGCGGATCCGACGACGCGCACCGAGATCATCGAGCGGCTGGGACTCGATCGCGCGCGCGTGTTCGTGTCGAGCTTCGACCGGCCCAACATCCGCTACGCGATCGCCGACAAGGCGGACGCGCGCACCCAACTGCTGGACTTCATCCGCGCCGAGCACGCCGGCGACGCGGGCATCGTCTACTGCCTGTCGCGGCGCAAGGTGGACGAGACGGCCGCGTGGCTCGCTGCGCGCGGCGTATGCGCGCTGCCTTACCACGCCGGCATGGACACCGCCGAGCGCAGCCGCAACCAGGCGCGCTTCCAGCGCGAGGACGGCGTCGTCATCGTGGCGACGATCGCGTTCGGCATGGGCATCGACAAGCCGGACGTCCGCTTCGTCGCGCACCTGGACCTGCCGAAGAGTATCGAAGGCTATTACCAGGAGACCGGGCGCGCGGGACGCGACGGAGCGCCCGCCGACGCGTGGATGGCCTATGGCCTCGCCGACGTCGTCCAGCAGCGCCGGCTGATCGAGCAGTCGGAAGGCAGCGCCGACTACAAGCGCGTGTCCACCGCCAAGCTCGACGCGCTGCTGGGCCTGTGCGAAACCGCCGGCTGCCGGCGCGTGCGGCTGCTCGACTACTTCGGCGAAGCGAGTGCGCCCTGCGGCAACTGCGACACGTGCCTCGCGCCTCCAGAGACGTGCGACGCGTCGACGCTCGCGCAGAAGGCGCTGTCGGCCATCTACCGAACGGGCCAGCGCTTTGGCGCCGTGCATCTGATCGACGTGCTGCGCGGCAAGGCCGGCGAACGCGTGGAGCGGTGGGGCCACGAGCGGCTGACCGTGTTCGGCGTCGGCGCGGACGTCGACGAAGCCACGTGGCGCAACGTGTTCCGCCAGCTCGTGGCGCTCGGCTTCGCTGCCGTGGACCACGAAGGTCATGGCGCGCTGAAGCTCACCGAAGCCGCGCGGGGCGTGCTACGCGGCGACACGCCCGTCGCGATGCGCCGCGACGTGGCGCGGCCGCGGCCGCCACGCGCAAAGCGCATCGCTATCGACGGCACGCCGCTCGATGCGGCTGCCGAGGCAAGGCTCGCGCGCTTGCGCGCGTGGCGGCTCGACGCCGCGCGCACGCAAGGCGTCCCCGCGTACGTCATCTTCCACGACCGGACGCTCGCGGAGATCGCGCGTGCCGCGCCCTCCACGCCCGGCGCGCTGGCGACGATCGCCGGCGTCGGCGCCGCGAAGCTCGAGCGTTACGGCGCGTCCATCGTCGCCATGATGGTCGACGGCGCATGAGCGGTGCGCCGACGCTGGCGGCGCTGCGCCGCTACGCGGTTGCGCGCACGCTGTTCGCGCCGACCACGCTTGCGCGCGCCCTGGCGCGTCTGCGCTTCGTGCAGGCCGACCCCATTCGCGCGCCGGCCCGCGCGCAGGACCTGATCCTGCGCCATCGCGTGGCGGGCTATCGCGCGGGCGACCTCGAGCGGCGTTACGCGCAGCTGGCCGTCGAGGAGGATTTCTTCGTCAACTACGGCTTCGTCACGCGCGAGCTGCATGCGCTGATGCATCCGCGCACGCCGCGTACACGCTGGACGCCGACCGAAAAGCGGCGTGCCGCGGAGATCCTGGCGTTCGTCCGCGAGCGAGGCCACGCGCAGCCACGGGACGTGGATGCCGCGTTCGATCATGGCCGCGTCGAGAATTACTGGGGCGGCGCGTCCAACGCGACGACCCAGCTCCTCGACCGGATGCACTATCGGGGCCTGGTGCGGATCGCGCGGCGCGAGAAAGGCGTGCGCGTCTACGCGGCGCGCGAGATAGGCATCGGCTCGAAGCCTGACACCGCTGCGCAACTCGACGCGCTGCTGGACGTTGCGATCGCGCTGTATGCACCGCTGCCTTCGTCGACGCTGTCATGGTTCGCGCACCGGATGCGCGTCGCCGCACCGCAATTCGCGCGCGGACGCGCCGCGGCGCTGAAGCGTGCCCGCCTGCGGCTCGCGCACGCGACGGTGGCCGGCACGACCTGGTACTGGCCGGCCGGCGAGGACCTCGCGGCCTTCGCACCCGACGACGAGTGCCGGCTGCTCGCGCCGTTCGACCCGATCGTATGGGACCGCGAGCGCTTCGAGCGGCTCTGGGGATGGGATTACCGCTTCGAGGCGTATACGCCCGCCGCCAAACGCCGCTTCGGCTACTACGCGTTGCCGATGCTGCTGGGTGACCGGGTGGTCGGATGGGCCAACGTCAGCGCGGAAGGCGGACGGCTCGCATGCGACGTCGGCTACGCGCGCCGGCACGCACGCGCGCCGCGGCGCGCGTTGGACATCGAGCTGGAAGCGCTCCGCGCGTTCCTTCGCTTGTAGGCGCCAGTCAGCGGGAGCAATTTTCCGCACCGGCACCCTCTTGACGATAAACGCCGTATGCGTACTATATGTATCCATATCATTAATACCGCCTAGCCATGCCCTCCAAACCGGCGCACGCACCCCTCGCTAAAGCACTGTCACGGCTCCGCTCCGACATCGCGCTGAATCGCGACTTCAATGACCTCCACGAGGCAGCGCTGCTGGCCTTTGCGCACACGTGGCAACGGCTGGAGCAGGCCGGCCGGGCATTCTTCAGCTCGCACGGCGTGTCCGACGTCCAATTCAATGTCCTGATGATCCTTTGGGACTATCGGGACGAAGCGCCGCTACGCCAGCATCGGTTGGCCGAAATGCTCGTCATCAATCGCGCGAGCGCGGGCGCGCTGATCGATCGGATGGAGCGCGACGGCCTGCTGGCGCGCAAGGCCGATCCGCAGGATCGTCGCGCGAGGCTCGTCCGGCTGACCCCCAAGGGCGCCGCGACGTTGCGGGCCTTGCGCGGCCCTTACTACGCGCTCGTGGCACAGATGATGGGCGCGCTGTCGACGGAGCAGCTTTCAGGTCACGTCGTCTTCATGGACCTGTTGCGAGCGCGGCTCTCCGCGCTCGATCCCACCGCAGTCCAATGACCGAGGAGATCAGCATCATGGCTCACAGGTTGCAAGGATCGATGGTTGTCGCACTCGCAGGCCTCATGTCGACCGCGGCCCACGCCGAGCTTGCCTGCGCGTTCGATCCGGGCGCGGCCGTCGCGTCGCCGTCCAGCGTTGCCGCGTCGGTTCCGGATGCGTTCCGCAAGCCCGGAGCGCGCACCGTCAGGATGACGATCGGCGTCGGCTACTTCGCCGAGCCCGAGTCGGGCGACGACATGACGCCCGATCGCCAGCGCGCCGCCCAATTGCGCAACGCCGTCCGGCAGTTCGACGTCGCCAAGTTCGACAGCCTTCTCTCCGGCGATCGGGTCGACGACGCGCGCCGGCTGGCGGACGCCGGCGTGCTCGAAGCGGCGTTTGGCGCCGGACTGCTGCCGATGGTGGAGCATATCCTGGTCATTGACCCCTCGGCGCTCGTCTCGCAGGACGCGTCGATGCGTGCGCGCGAGCTGGCTATCGTCGCCCAGAGGATGGCCTCCACCACAAGGTCCTCCATTCGCGGCTTCATCATCTCGCCCGAAAGCTCCCTCTCGTTGATGGAATTGCTGCTCGCGGCCGGGGCGGACCCGACCAAAACCGAACCCCCCTACGACCCGCCGCTGGTCAACGTCGCGTCTGCCACGCCCAGCGCGACGACGATGCAGGCCGCTCGGCTGCTGCTCGCCAAGGGCGCGGCGGCGGGGGCAACCGACTCGCGGGGCGTGAGCGCGCTCGCGCACGCGGCAGGCAACGACAACCGCGCGATGCTGGAACTGATGGAGGCCTCGCAGTCGCTGCCCCAGGACGCGCTGGACCATGCGATGGCGTGGGCACCCATCGAGGAACGCAGCGCGGCGCTCGACTTCCTGCTGAGCCGGGGCGCGCGCGTTGCCGATCCGCTCAGCAACTCGGTGAACCCCCCGACGCCGATCGCCTACCTCGCCGCCAAGCGCTACGCGCAATACGGAGAGGACCGGCTGATGCACCGCCTGGTCGACGCGGGGCTCGATCCCAAGACGGACGGCGCGAGCGGTGGCGTAATCCTATCCGCCATCGCGGGCGATTCCGGGTTGCTAAGTGCCATGCTGGACCGCGGCGCGGATCCCAACAGTCTCAACGAAGGTGGCACGACACCGTTGCTGTACGCACTCGCACACCCGACGACCGACACGCCGCAGTCCGTGTCGCTGCTGTTGGCGCGCGGAGCGGATCCGCAACGCGGATATCTCGGCATTACGCCCCTTGCGTTGACCGGGCAGCTGCCGCCCTCGATCGTCGACGAACTGTTGGCGCACGGTGCCTGGCCTCCGGCCGCGACCTCCGACGAGGCGACGCGCGCGAAGCACATCGGGCCGCTCGGCAACCTTATCCTGTCTGGCAGCGATGCTGCAGCGCTTCGTTTCGCGCGTGAGCCCTATCCGATTGCCAGCGAAGATTGCGCGGCGGCGTACTACGCCGCCCATGCCGGCAACGCGGCGGTGCTCGAAGCGCTCCTCGACCGGGGGCTCGTGTTGCTGGAGCCGATGAAAGGCGACAACGAGCGCCTGCTGCTGGAAACCGTCGAGCGCGGCGATGCGGATACGGTGCGGGTGCTGCTGGCCAAGGCGCACGTGGATCCGAATGCGTCCACGCCGTTCGAGCCGCACGCGGGCATAGCGTGCTGTGGCGCTTTCGGGATCGTGCCCTACTTCGGCTGGAGCGGCGGCACGACGGCCTTGATGACCGCGGTCAAAGGCCGGAACGCCGAGATCGTGAAGCTTCTTCTGGAATCTGGCGCGTCGGTAAACCGACGCGATTTCAATGGTCGCTCGGCGCAGGATTTCGTGCACACCCGCGATGCCGCGACGTTGCTCGAACGCTACGGTGCGAAGGGCCGCATGCTGCCCGCGCCGACGTTGCGCGACGCGGGTGCGTGACGGCGCCTCTCAGTGCAGGTTCTTGTCGAGGAATGCGAGCGTCCGCCGCCACGCAAGCTTGGCGGCGGCCTCATCGTAGCGCGGCGTCGTGTCGTTGTGGAAGCCATGGTTGACGCCCGGGTAGATGAATGCCTCGTAGCGCACGCCGTTCGCTTTCAACGCCGCCTCGTACGCGGGCGCGCCTCCGGTGATGCGCGTGTCGAGTCCCGCATAGTGCAGCATCAGCGGCGCCTTGATCTTCGCCGCGTCCTCGGCGCTCGGCTGGCCGCCATAGAACGGTACCGCGGCCGCGAGGTCGGGCAGGCGCACGGCGAAGATGTTCGCGGTGGTGCCGCCGAAGCAGAAGCCGACGACGCCGATCTTGCCGGTCGACTCGGGCATGGACTTCAGCACGTCATACGCGGCGAGCAGATCCTCTGTGCGCTTCGCCGGGTCGAGCGTCGCGAACATCGCCGCAGCCTTTTCCTCGTCGCCCGGGTAGCCTCCGAGCGGCGTCAGCGCGTCAGGCGCGAAGACGAGGTAACCCGCGACGGCCAGCCGTCGCGTCACGTCCTCGATATACGGGTTGAGCCCGCGGTTCTCGTGGATGACAATCACGCCAGGAAGCTTGCCGGCCACCTTGGCCGGTCGCGCGAAGTAGCCGCGCATCCTTCCCGAGCCCTTCGGTGACGGGTAGTCGAGGTACTGCGTGACGATGCGCGGATCGTCCTTGGGCACCTGCTGCGCCCAGGCGTAGTTGGGGCGCAGCAGCTCGAGCATCGCCGCGGCCGACATGCCGCCCACCGCATAGCGCCGCGCGCGCTCGAGGAAGTCGCGACGATCGATCTCGCCGTGGACGTAACCGTCGAAGATGTCCAGGACTTCCTGCGGGAATGCGCTGGCCTTCAAACGCGGCGAGGACGGTCGGTCCATCGGGTTCTCCTTCGTGCGGATTGGCGATCGTGTGATTTGGCGGCGCAGTATAGTCACAGCATGCCCGATCCCATTTCAACGCGTGATCGACACGCGGTCGAGGACGGGGCAGGAGGACCGATGACCACTGGGACACAAGAGCGGCGCGCGAAGTTTCGCGCGCTGCACGCACGCGGATGCTTCGTCATACCCAACCCGTGGGACGCGGGCAGCGCACGCACGCTCGAATCGCTCGGCTTCCAGGCCCTCGCGACGACGAGTTCCGGCTTCGCATGGTCGCGCGCCCAGGCCGACGGCGCCATGGGTCGCGACGCCGTGCTCGCGCATCTGCGCGACATGGTCGCGGCCACGACGTTGCCGATCAACGCAGACTTCGAAGCGGGCTATGCCACCGACGCCGACGGCGTCCATCGCAACGTCGCGATGGCCGTGGCAACCGGCGTCGCTGGCTTGTCGATCGAGGACTCGACCGGCGATCCTGCGTCACCGTTGCGTCCGCTCGAGGAGGCCGTGACGCGCCTGCGCGCGGCACGCCGGGCGATCGACGACCACGGCGGCGACACGCTGCTCGTCGGCCGCGCCGAGAATTTCTTCGTCGGCCGCCCCGATCTGGACGACGTCATCGCACGGTTGACCGCCTACGCGGAAGCGGGCGCGGACTGCCTGTACGCACCCGGCCTCAAGACGGCGGAGCAGATCCGCGCCGTGGTCGCCGCCGTGCATCCCAAGCCCGTGAACGTGCTCGTTGGCGGTCCCAGCGCGTTCTCGGTCGCCGACCTCGCCGCGCTGGGCGTACGTCGCATCAGCGTCGGCGGCGGTCTCGCGCGCGCAGCCTGGGGCGGGTTCCTGCGTGCCGCGCGCGAGCTCGCCGAGCATGGGCGCTTCGACGGCTTCGAAGGCGCGACCACGGGTGCGGAACTCAACGCGCTGTTCGCGCGAGCACAATGACTGACGCGGCGTCCCTCGTCGAAACGCGCACCGCGTGGACGCGCCTCGGCGTCGCCGTGCTGCTGTCGACGCTCGGCGGCGTCGGCATGTGGTCGGTCGTCGTCGCGTTGCCGGCCGTGCAGGCGGACTTCGGCGTCGCGCGCGGCGCCGCGTCGTTGCCGTATACGTTGACGATGGTGGGCTTTGGAGCGGGCAGTCTGCTGTTCGGCCGCGCATCCGACCGCTACGGCATCGCATTGCCGCTCGTCGTCAGCACGCTCGCGCTCTGCGCTGGCTTCGCGCTGGCGGCGTGGGCGCCGACGCTCGCGTGGTTCGCCATCGCGCAGGGCGCGCTGATCGGATTTGGCAGTGCGGCCACGTTTTCGCCACTGCTCGCGCACATGTCGCAATGGTTCGACCGGCGCCGCGGCATCGCGGTGGCCGTCGTGGCATCGGGCAACTACTTTGCGGGCGCGATCTGGCCGCCGGTCGTCGAGCATTTCATCGAGCGCGACGGTTGGCGCGCCGCGTACTCGGGTATCGCCGTGTTCTGCCTCGTCGCCATGTTGCCGCTCGTCGCGCGGTTTCGCGGGCCGGCACCCACCCATCACGCCGCCGTCGCCGCGCGCCCGACGCGCCGCGGGGAGCCACCGCTGGCGGTCTCGCCACGGGCCCTCCAGGTGCTGCTGACACTCGCGGGCGTCTGCTGCTGCGTCGCCATGGCCATGCCGCAGGTGCACCTCGTCGCCTACTGCGGCGACCTGGGCTACGGACCGACGCGCGGCGCGCAGATGTTGTCGCTGATGCTCGCGTGCGGCGTCGTGAGCCGCATCACGTTCGGGTTCGTCGCCGACCGCATCGGTGGGCTGCGCACGCTGCTGCTGGGTTCCGCGTTGCAGGGCATCGCATTGCTGCTGTTCCTGCCGTTCGACGGACTCGTTTCGCTGTTCGTCGTCTCCGCGCTGTTCGGTCTGTTCCAGGGCGGCATCGTGCCGTCGTACGCGATCGTGATCCGCGACTACTTCCCGGCACGCGAAGCGGGCACGCGCGTCAGCATTGTCATTACCGCCACGCTCGCCGGCATGGCGCTGGGCGGGTGGATGTCGGGTGCGATCTTCGACGCCACGGGCTCGTACCGCGCGGCCTTCGTCAACGGCCTCCTGTTCAACCTCGCGAACGTGTCGATCGTCGGCTGGCTGCTGTGGCAGCGGCGCGGCCGCGCCGCGCTGGCCTGACGGTCAGGCGACCGGTTCGACGACATCGCCGACGCGGATGCTGCCGCCGCGCTCGGATGTCATCAGCACGGCCAGCGTCGGCCGTTCGGAGGCGAAGACCCGCAGCAGCGTCGGCATGACCGCGCGGTCGCGCTCGCCGGTCGCGGGATTCGCGTGCGTCGCGAGGCAACGCGTGACCGGCGCCGCGACGTCGTAGACCACGTCGCCGACACGCAGCTTGCGCCCGATCCACTGCTGCTCCTCCCACGCGTCCACGCCGTCAATGACGACATTCGAGCGGAAGCGCGCATCGGACAACGCGGGCTCCTCGCCGATTGCCGCGGCGAGCGCGGCGACGCTCGCGCGCCCGTGCAACGTCGTATACCCGGGTTCGCGATCCTGGTAGCGCGGCGTCACGCCGTCGCCGACGACGCGCAGCGGCAGCGCGTGCTTGCCGCTTGCCAGTGGCGATTCCGGGAGCGACTGCACGAAAGCGCCGATCACTTCCGCAAAGCGCGAGCGGCCCGTGGCATCGAGCGCGCCATCGAACAGGATGCGATCTGCGTGCGTCACGCGCAGGCGCTGAGCCGAGTCGTCGAACGCGATCGCCAGCTGCGCGAGGCCCGGCGTGTGCACGAGGGCGACGCAATCGAACTTGGGTCCCCACGCATCATCCGGCGTGGCGACGTCGGCGAAGCGCAGCGCGAAGACGCGGTCACCGGCGATGCGGCCGCCGGGCAGGACGGTCAGTGAGGTGCAGGCCTCGCGCGTGAAGCCCTTGATCGGGTAGCGGTACAGCGCGCTAACGTGCATGGCGGGAGCCCAATTGAATTCGACCTCGGTGGACGCAGGGGCGCGTGCGCGCGGGAGCTAAAACGTTATGTTTAGGATTTGCGGCGCTTGACGTCGCTTGCCTTGCACACAGGATGATAGATCCTTGTCGTCGTCGAGCGACAGTTGATTTTGCTCAATCATAGCAATAGCATCCGGCGCATGTTTCCAACATCGGGGGAGACAGATGTCACGCGCAATGCATCGACCATCTGAATTTTGGTGGACCGCGATCGAACGCAAGGACGCGGTATCGTGAATGGTCACATGAGCGGCGGAAAAATCGCGTTCGCATGCTGTCTCGCAGTGTCATGGACGCAGGCTTTCGCGGTGGAGATCTCGGACAACGGTACGGGACAGGTACTCATTTTCCCGTACTACTCCATCGCAAATGGTCCGCCGGCCTTCTCGACGCTCATCACGATCACCAATACGACCCCCAACGTCAAGGCTCTTCGCGTCCGCGCGCGCGAGGGTCGGACGGGCGTGCCAGTTGCTGAGTTGAACCTCTATCTGGGCGGCCACGACAGCTGGACAGCGGGCCTTTTGGCAACTGAATCAGGCGCAGGATGGGGCACGTTCGACCACTCGTGCACCTATCCGGAGTTGCCGCAAAACGGGACCGTATCTCCGTTCGCAACATCTGGATTTGCCGACGATGCATTTGATTCGTCGCCGGAACGGTTGAACGAGGGGTATCTCGAGGTCCTCGAGTTGGGCGATTATGGACCGTCCCAAGACGCGGCAAGCGGATCCATCGCTGACGCCGTCACACCGAAGGCGGGTTACCCAACAGACTGCTCGAGGTTGAAGAGCGACACCGGTACGGAGGCTGCTGCGCCGACAGGTGGTTTGGCCGGGTCCGCGTTGGTCATCTCGGCGTTAGGCGGCGTAAGTCAGGCCTATGCACCCACCGCGCTCGTTCAATTTACCGACCAGAAGGGTAACTGGGCCTTGGGGCCGGAATCGTATTCATTGGCGGACGCTCACCCTTTCGTCAGCGTCGTGCAGGACGAGCAGGGGCGCACGCTTAGAAGCGCGTGGCCCAAGGGAATCGACGCGGTATCTGCAGCGTTGCTGACGACGACCCTCACGGGCGAGTTTGTCCTGGATGACAGCACGCGATCGACCACGGTGTGGACAATCGTCATGCCTACCAAATGGAACTACGTTCGCTCCGGCCTCGCGTCGAGTGCGCCGTTCGCAAGCGTGTATTCGTCCTTTGGGGCGTGCGAGCTTGTACATAACCCCGATCTGACGGGCCCGCTTTTCAATCGGGAAGGCTCGTCCGTGACGCACGGTTGCGGATACACACTGCCCCCCACCCGACCGTTTGGCGCAGTCTGCTTCAGCTCGTCACTGGTCTCATTCTATGGCGGCCTCATACCGACGCGCTATCCACTCGCCTCGACTTATGCGGCCTCCGGGGATCCGGCAATGGCGACGTCGATCGCACCGAGGGCCGAGAACGGCTGGGGCAGCCTGACGCTCTCCGATGCGCCTGCGCTCGCCTGTGGAGAGCAGGGCTTTCCAGACGCGACGTTACATTCAATGCATGCGGGCCCCACGATTGCAGTGAATCCGGATGGATCGACCACCACCACGGCCAGTGTCGATTACTACGGGCTCCCCGCGATGGGGCTAGCCCTGTCCACGTACTACAACGGTGTGCTGGATATCGGGGAGGGCACGCCGTTGTTGTCGACGTACATGTCCGCCGTACCGCTGCGACGCAATTTGCACGTGCAGTAGCGCGTATGCATTGCAATCACTCCGTGCCGAGCAACGCGATTCGAGCGCCAGGGATGCGTTCCATGAAGGCAGCACAAAATCTCTCTCTGTCCATTTGCGCCGCGCTGAACGCGGCGCTTGTCCTGTTTTCCACTCCAGCGCTGGCCGTACAACTCTCCACTACTGGCGTCGGGCAGGTGCTCCTTTTTCCTTATTACAGCGCGGCCGAGGGGCCGCCCCCGTTCGCGACGCTTCTGACGATCACCAACACGTCGAGAAACGTGAAAGCGCTGCGTGTACGCGTACGTGAGGGTCGTACCGGTGAGTCGACCGCCGAGTTGAATGTGTATCTGGCGGGCTACGATTCCTGGACCGTGGCCATAGGAGAGACCGAAAGCGGACAGCCCGGATGGGGGACATTCGACGGTTCATGTACGCGTCCGGCGCTGCCCAAGGGAACCATGGTGGCGTTCTCAGAAGCCGCCTACGCGGATGATCCGTACGACCACAGCGTCGAACGCAGCCGCGAAGGCTCGGTTGACGTTTTGGAATTGGGTGATTACGGGCTGGGTTCCAGCGCGCCAGACGGGTCTATTGCCAGCAAGATCGCGAATATCGCCTACAACCCGGCGGGCTGCGCGGCACTCGGGCCGGATTCGGGCGTGGAAGCGTCCGCGCCGACGGGTGGGCTCACGGGTTCGGCACTGGTCATTTCGGTTCTCGGGGCCGTCAGCCAAGCCTACGAGGCCGTGGCGCTGTCGAACTTCACCGACCGCAAAGGCGACTGGTCATTGAGCGCGCCCACGTATTCGCTGGAAAGTGCGCATCCGGCCATCAGTGTCGTCAGGGACGGCACAGGCCGTATGTTGCGCAGCACCTGGTCGAGGGGCATCGATGCGGTGTCCGCAACGATGATGGCGGCATCGTTGAATGGAGAGTTCGTGCAAGACCCGAGCACGCACTCTGAAACTAGCTGGGTGTTTTCGATGCCGACGCGATGGAGTTACGTGCGCAAGGGCCTGGCACCGATGCTTCCCTTCCGCGGACCGTATGCCAGCTTCGGTTCGTGCGACGTTTTCCACGATCCCGCGTTGACGAGCACCGTCTACGATCGAGAAGGCGGGTCGTTCTCGATATGCGGCATGTCGTCGCCGCCGCAACGCGACGATCTGGCATTGTGCTTCAGCACGACCGTGGCGAGTTTCAGCAGCGGAGTGCTTCTCCCCTCCCGCTATCCGTCGGCAAAGACACATTCTGCGAGCGGTTCGCCCGCCGTCGCGGCAACGCTGGGAGCAAGTGCAGACAACGGCTGGCTCGACCTGATGCTGCACTCCGACGCAGTCAATCACGCGTGTTCGGAGCCGGACATACCGCAGGCGCTCGATCACCATCTCGTCTCGGGCGCCACGACGATCACCAACATCGACGGCACCACGACGTCGGTCCCCAGCATCACGTATTACGGCATGCCCGTAATTGGCCTGTCACTCTCCAACTACGTCAACGGCGCATTGGATCTGGGCTACGGCGGACCACCGCTCTACTCGACCTACATGTCGGCCACTCCGCTGCGTCGGAGTATCGGGGCAAAGTAACCAGAACCTCAAACGTCGAGGTTGCGCACGCCCAGCGCGTTGCCCTCGATGAACGCGCGCCGCGGCTCGACGTCGTCGCCCATCAGCTTGGTGAAGATGTCTTCAGACGTGACGGCGTCCTCGATCTGCACCTTCAGCAGGCGCCGCACCGACGGGTCCATCGTCGTTTCCCACAGCTGCTCGGGATTCATCTCGCCCAGGCCCTTGTAGCGCTGGATGCCGACGCTGCTGTTTGCCTCGGCGAGCAGCCAGTCGAGTGCTTCCTTGAACGAATGGACGGCGCGTTCCTTGTCGCCGCGCTTGATCGACGCGCCGGACTGGATCAAGCCCTCGAGCAGGTCCGCCGCGACCTTGATCTGCGCGCCGTCACCGCTCGCGAGGAAGTCCGCGTCGATGGCCGTCACGTGCGGCGTGCCGTGGTGCGTGCGCACGATGACCAGCCGGCGGGACTCCGTAGCGGCGTCGTAGCGCGCTTCGATGCGCACATCGGGATCGTCGAGTTGCTTCGCGAGTGCTTCGGCGCTGCGTTGCGCCGCCATCTCGGTGGAGAGATCCACGCGCGCACCGGCGAGCATCGCGTACAGCACGCCGCTGTCGATGATCCGCGCCAGCCGCTCGACGACGCCTTCGGCCGTCAGGTACTCGCGCGCGATCGCCTCGAACTGCTCCGCCGTCAGCGGCGCCTTGTGGGCGCCCGGCGTCAAAACGGCACCGTTGAGCGCGACCTTCAGCAGGTGCTGCTTGAGCTCGTGGTCGTCCTTGAGATAGATCTCGGACTTGCCGAGCTTGGCCTTGTACAGCGGCGGCTGCGCGATGTACACGTAGCCGCGCTCGATCAGCTCGGGCATCTGGCGATAGAAGAACGTCAGCAGCAGCGTGCGGATATGCGAGCCGTCGACGTCCGCGTCCGTCATGATGATGATGCGGTGATAGCGCAGCTTCTCGACATTGAACGCGTCCTTGTCGTCCTTGTCGCTGGACGACTTGCCGAAGCCCGCGCCCAGCGCGGTGATCAGCGTGACGATCTGCTCGGAGCCCAACACCTTCTCGGTGCGCGCGCGCTCGACGTTGAGGATCTTGCCGCGCAGCGGCAGGATCGCCTGGAACTTGCGGTCGCGGCCCTGCTTGGCGGAGCCGCCGGCGGAATCGCCCTCGACGAGGTAGATCTCGGACAACGCCGGGTCGCGTTCCTGGCAGTCCGCAAGCTTGCCCGGCAGGCCGATGCCGTCGAGCACGCCCTTGCGCCGCGTCAGCTCGCGCGCCTTGCGCGCGGCTTCCCGCGCGCGTGCTGCCTCGACGATCTTCGTGCAGATGATCTTGGCGTCCTGCGGGTACTCGAGCAGGAAGTCCGCGAGCTTCTCGCCGACGATTTCCTGGACGATAGGCTGCACTTCGCTGGAGACGAGCTTGTCCTTCGTCTGCGAGCTGAACTTGGGCTCGGGCACCTTCACCGAGAGCACGCAGGTCAGCCCTTCGCGCATGTCGTCGCCACTGGTCTCGACCTTGGCCTTCTTGGCGATCTCTTCCTTGTCGATGTAGCTGTTGAGCGTACGCGTCATCGCCTGGCGCAGCCCGGTCAGGTGCGTGCCGCCGTCGCGCTGCGGGATGTTGTTGGTGAACGTCTGCACGTTCTCTGCGTATGAGTCGTTCCACTGCATCGCGACTTCGACAGTCACGCCGTCCTTCTCGCCGACCGCGTGGAAGATGCGCGGGTGCAGCGTCGTCTTGCTGCGGTTCATGTACTCGACGAAGCCCTTGACGCCGCCCGAGTACGCGAAGTTCTCGCTCTTGCCGTCGCGCTGGTCGATGAGCTCGATCTTGACGCCGTTGTTCAGGAACGAGAGCTCGCGGATGCGCTTGGCCAGGATGTCGTAGTGGTACTCGACCTTGCCGAACGTTTCCGTCGAGGCCATGAAGTGCACCTCGGTGCCGCGCCGGTCCGTCGTGCCCGTGACCTTCAGCGGCTCGACCGCGTCGCCGCGCCGGAATTCCATCTGGTGCGTCTTGCCGTTGCGCCAGATGCGCAGGCGCAGCCAGTCGGACAGTGCATTGACGACGGACACGCCCACGCCGTGCAGGCCACCCGACACCTTGTAGCTGTTCTGGTCGAACTTGCCGCCCGCGTGCAGCTCCGTCATGACGATCTCGGCGGCGCTGCGCTTGAATTCGTCGTCATCCTTGACGTCGGTGGGGATACCGCGACCGTTGTCGACGACCGACACCGAGTTGTCGGCGTGGATCGTGACCTTGATGTCGTCGCAGTAGCCGGCGAGGGCTTCGTCGATGGCGTTGTCGAGGACCTCGAACACCATGTGGTGGAGGCCGCTGCCGTCGGACGTGTCGCCGATGTACATCCCCGGACGCTTGCGAACGGCGTCGAGGCCCTTCAGGATCTTGATCGAGTCGGACGTGTAGTCGTCACGTCCTTGCTGGGGCTTCGGTTGTGCTTGCGACATGCTGCCTTTCAGGTGCTAGATGCGCATCGGCATCACGACGTACTTGTAGTCGTCGCGGCCGGGCATCGTGATCAGCGCGCTCGACGTGGCGTCGCCGAACGCGAGGCGCACGTCGTTGCTCGCCACGTTGTGGAGCGCATCGAGCAGATAGGTGATGTTGAAGCCGACGTCGAGCGCGTCGCCCGCGTAGCTGATGGGCAGCTCCTCCTCGGCTTCTTCCTGTTCGCTGTTGCTGCAGATGATCTTCAACTGGTCCGCGCCGAGCACGAGGCGGACGCCGCGGAACTTCTCGTTCGACAGGATGGCGGCGCG
>JAFEDG010000017.1 GCA_018241745.1 Pseudomonadota bacterium | reverse complement strand
CCGGGCATCCTTGGTCGCACCATGGCTGACGTACCCGCCGACCAGCTCGTTGTCGCGATCTCCTCGCGCGCGCTGTTCGACTTCGAGGAGGAAAACCAGGTCTTCGAGACGGCCGATGACCGCGAGTACATGCGGTTGCAACTCGAGCGCGTCGACCAGCCGGCCAAGCCTGGCGTAGCGTATCCGCTGGTGCGCAAGCTGCTGCGTTTCAACGATGACGGCGTGCGGCGCGTCGAGGTCGTGATCCTGTCGCGCAACGACCCGGTGTCCGGCCTGCGCGTGTTCCGGTCCGTCAACGATGCCCACCTCGCGATCGAACGCGGCGTGTTCACGCGCGGACGCTCGCCCTACGGCTACCTGGAGTCGCTGAACGCCCACCTGTTCCTGTCCGCCAACGGCGACGACGTCCGCGGCGCGTTGCAGGCCGGCTTTCCGGCGGCGCTCGTCTACACGCAGGCGGCGCACGTCGACTCGCATCCGGACGAAGTGCGGATCGCGTTCGACGGCGACGCCGTGCTGTTCGCCGACGAGGCGGAGCGCGTCTACAAGGCGCAGGGCCTGGATGCGTTCCAGGCCCACGAGGCGTCACTGGCGTCGCGCCCGCTGCCGCCCGGCCCGTTCAAGCCGTTGCTGGAGGCGCTGCACCGGCTGCAGCTGATCGACGCCGAGGTCGCGACGATGCGCGTGCGCACGGCGCTCGTCACCGCACGCTCCGCGCCGGCGCACGAGCGCGCCATCCGCACGCTGATGGACTGGAACATCCAGATCGACGAGGCGTTCTTCCTGGGCGGCCTGCCCAAGGGCGACTTCCTGCGCAAGTTCGAGCCCGACTTCTTCTTCGACGACCAGACACGGCACGTCGAGTCCGCGGCGCGGCACGTGCCCGCGGGGCATGTGCCGCATGGGATCGCGAACGAATAGCGAGTTTCCGATTTCGGAAGCTCGCGATTCGTACGCGGCCTTGGGACGGACTTGATGGTCGAAGTCGACGAGCAGCGGGAGTCGCTGCTGACAGCGGGTTCTGCGCACGTCGAGTGCGTGTCGGTGGTGAGCGGCCTGGCGCTGCATCGCGCCGGCGCGCGCTTGACGCCAGGCTGAGGATGGACGCCGGCACGCGCGCGATGCGGGGCGCTGTGGACGCGCCGCCGATCAAGGCGATCTTCTTCGATTTCGACGGGGTTCTCACGACCGATCGTACAGGCTCGCTGACGACGGCGCGTCACCTGGCCCGCACCGCGGGTGTCGACGTCGACGTAGTCCGCGCGGCGCTTGCGACGCACAACGAAGCGCTCACGCTGGGCCACCTGCGCTACGCCGATATCTGGCCGGAATTCTGTGCAACCATCGGACGACAGCTTGCGCTCGACGCGCTCGAAGCGGCCTTCGCCAGCACGCCGCTGAACGGCCCGATGTTGCGCCTGGCGCGCAGCCTGCGGCCATCCTTCCGCGTCGGCATCATCACGGACAACAAGGCCGAGCGGATCGATACGTTGCGCAGGCTCCACGCGCTTGACGAATGGTTCGAGCCGATCGTCGTGTCGGCCGAGGTGGGCCACGACAAACGGGGCCCGGCGATATTCGAGTATGCGCTGCAACGCGCGAGGGTAGCCGCGACGCAGGCAGTGTTCATCGACAACCAGGCAGACAACCTGATCGTACCGGCGGCGATGGGCATGCGCACCATCCTCCACGACGACTCGCGCCACGACATGCAGGCGCTGATCGGCAATCTCGAGCGCTGCGGCGTCCTCGTGGCGGGCGTGCCGTGACGCTCGGGGCCTGAACGGCTGCGGGCTGCTTGCGCCGCGACCTACTTGTTCTTCATCTTGCCCTTGGGCATCACCAAGGTCGTGGGAGCGACCGGACGGTTCGAGGGGGCAGCCGTTGCGCTTGCCGCCAGCAGGGTCGCCTTCTTCGGCTTCTTCACCATCTTGTTGCTGCGCTGTTCACCTTTGGGCATGTCGTGTCCTTGCAAGGAGGCGGGGGATCATTCAGCGACGGGTTCGTCCTGCGGCGGAGGGGACTGGGACGGCTCGTCCGGCGGTACTTCGCTTGCGAAAGCCTTGCGCTGGGCCTTCTCTTCCTTCTTCTGCTTCTTGCGTTGTTCCCGCAGTCGCTTCTCGAACTCGTAATTGGGCTTGGCCAAGTTGATGCATCTCCCTGTTGGTTTTGATCATGCCGTGCGAGCGCTTTGAACCCGCGGCTCGACGCGACGCACGATCTCTTCACGCGACGCAAGCGTTTTCAGATCGTAAAGAGACTGCAGTGCAAGCCACGAGGCGGCATCTCCGCCGAAATACCGTGCAAGGCGCTCTGCGGTGTCGGCGCTAACCGATCTGCGTTCCTTCACGATTTCGTGCACACGCGTGGCCGGTACGCCCAGTGCGAGCGCGAGTGCATTCACACTCATTGCCAGAGGATTCAGATATTCCTCGCGGAGAACCTCTCCGGGATGAACGGGGCGCATGCGATTGATCGGGCGGGACATAGGTGTTCAGTGGTAATCGACAATCTCGACATCGGTCGGCCCAACATCCGACCATCGAAAGCAGATGCGGAACTGGTCGTTGATCCTGATGCTGTGCTGGCCCTTCCGTTCGCCCCGCAATGCTTCCAGCTGGTTACCCGGTGGTGCTCGAAGAAACTCGAGGGTTTGCGCGACATCAAGCTGCGTCAATTTACGAATCGCCACGGCCTTGAAAGCACGGAACTGCCGAGGATCTGCTCCTTCGTAAAGCGACTGAGTGTGCTTGCATCGGAACGACTGGATCATTGCCAATGGTATTACGTAATACGTAATACGTCAAGCGTAAAATCCTCTCGACGTCAGATTCCTTCCGTCAGCTCGTGACTCGTCCGAAAAACGGATACCGCGGATCGGTGTATCCGGGCGTGGACGCGTGCCCCGGGCGCACCAGCGCGTCGACGGCCGCCTCGTCGTCCGCCGACCACGCGGTGCCGACGGCCGACGCGTAGTCGCGCCACTGTTCCAGCGTGCGCGGGCCGGCGATCACGCTCGTTACGTTGCGATTGGCCCACAGCCACGCCAGCGCAAAGCCGACGGCCGTGCGGCCGGAGCCTTCGGCACGCGCCTTCAGCGTCCGCGCGATCGCGAACGACTCCTCGCGGAACTCCGTCTCCATGATCCGCGTGTCCTTCAGCGCGGCGCGCGAGTCGGCGGGGATCTCGGTGCGCGAGTACTTGCCCGTCAGCACGCCGCGCGCGACCGGCGAATACGTGACGACGCCGAGCCCGTAGTTCACGCAGGCGGGCAGGATCTCGACCTCCGGCATCCGGTTCAGCAGGTTGTAGTAGGGCTGGCACACGATCGGCCGCGGCACGCCCAGCCCGTCGCACGTGTTGACGATTTCGGCGATACGCCAGCCGCGATAGTTGGAGACGCCGAAGTAGCGGATGCGCCCCGAGCGGATCAGCTCGCCGATCGCGCCCACGGTTTCGGCGATCGGCGTCTTCGGGTCGTCGAGGTGCAGGTAGTAGACGTCGATCCAGTCGAGTCCCAGCCGCTTCAGCGACTCGTCGCACGCGTGCAGGATCCAGCGCCGCGACAGGCCGCCGCTGTTCAGAGTGCCTGCGGGATCCGGCGAATTGCCGACCTTGCTGGCGAGAATCCACCGGGAGCGTTCCGCACGGATCGCGTCGCCGACGATGCGCTCGGACGCGCCCTGGGCGTAGACGTCGGCCGTGTCGATGAAGTTGACGCCGATGTCGCGCGCGGCGGCGACGATCTCGCGGGCGCCTGCGGCGTCGGTGCGGTCGCCGAACGTCATCGTGCCGAGGCACAGCCGCGAGACGGTCACGCCACTCGCACCCAGGGAACGGTAGTCCATTGCTCGCGCCTTTCGTCGGATCGGTCCGTCGATTCTACGCGCCGCTATAATGCGCACCCCGAAGCGCCGCATGCGCGGCCCGCTTCGCTCCCCCCGGTTCCCACGATGAATGTCCTGTTCGAGGACGACGGCCAGCTGAAGGCCGGCGCCATCCTCGCCGACAACGACGCGTCGCTGCAGGTCGAGGCCGCCAGCGGCAAGCGGCTCAAGGTCAAGTCGGCGAACGTGCTGCTCCGCTATGCGTCGCCGTCGCCCGGCGAGACGCTGGCGGAAGCCGAGCGCATCCGCCCGGAGCTCGACGCGACGTTCCTGTGGGAAGTCTCGGGCGACGGCGACTTCGGCTTCGACGCGCTGGCGCGCGACTATTTCGGCGCCGCACCCAGCGCGCCGCAGCAGCTCGCCGTCGCGCAGCTGCTGCAATCGTCGCCGATGCACTTCTACAAGAAGGGGCGCGGCCACTACCGCAAGGCGCCGGAGACGTCGCTGCGTGCCGCGCTGGCGTCGGTCGAGCGCAAGGCACAGGAAGCCGCCAGGGTCGAGGCGTGGGCGGACGAGCTCGCCGCGGGCCGCTGGCCCGAAGCACTCGCGGCGCGCCGCGAAATGCTGCTCTACCACCCGGACAAGCAGTCGCTCGAATGGAAGGCGCTGGCGCAGGCGGCCGAGCGCACGAAGACGAACACGCTCGCGCTGATGGCGCGGGTCGGCGCCATTCCGTCGACGCACGACTACCACTTCGCTGCGTTCCGGCTGCAGGCGTTTCCGCGCGGGCTCGCGTTCCCGGCGTGGGGAGCGCTGCCGGCGCTGCCGGAACTGCCGCGCGCCGACGTCACCGCATTCTCGATCGACGACGCGTCGACCACTGAGATCGACGACGCATTCTCGGTGCGCGCGCTGCCCGACGGCGGCGCGGAGATCGGCATCCACATCGCGGCGCCCGCGCTCGCGATCGCGCGCGGCACGCCGCTCGACGCGATTGCGCGCGAGCGCCTGTCCACCGTCTACATGCCGGGCCGCAAGATCACGATGCTGCCCGAGCCCGTCATCGACGCGTTCACGCTCGCCGAGGGCGCGGACCGGCCCGCGCTGTCGCTGTACGTCGACACGGCTCCCGACGGCACGCCACGCGCGCATCGCACGGTCATCGAACGCGTGCCGGTCGTCGCCAACCTGCGGCTCGACGCGATTCCCGAAACCTTCGCGGACCCGGCCGCGCCCGACGACGCGTACGCGTGGACGCCGGCGCTGCGCACGTTGTGGCGCGTCGTCGAGAAGCTCGGGGCCGCGCGCGGGCGCAACGACCCGGCACGCGTCGACTTCAACTTCGCCGTCGACTGGACGGAGCCCGACGGCCGCGTGACGATCACGACGCGGCCGCGCGGCGCGCCACTCGACAAGCTCGTGTCCGAGCTGATGATCCACGTCAACGCGACGTGGGGAAAGCTGCTCGCCGATGCGAAGGTCGCGGGCCTCTATCGCGTGCAGAGCGGCGGCAAGGTGAAGATGAGCGCGCGGCCCGGCGAGCACCAGGGGCTCGGCCTCACGCATTACCTGTGGTCCAGTTCGCCGCTGCGGCGCTTCAGCGACCTCGTCAACCAGCAGCAGCTGCTCGCGGCCGTGGCGGGCGACAAACCGCCGTATGCGGACAACGACGCGGACCTCTTCGCCGCGCTGGCCGATTTCGAGGCGACGTACAGCCAGTACGCGGAGTTCCAGGACCGGATGGAGCACTACTGGAGCCTGCGCTGGCTGCTGCAGGAGCAGGTAGGGGAGACGACAGCCGTCGTCGTCCGCGACAACCTCGTGCGCTTCGAGCGTATCCCGTTGTGGCAGCGCCTGCCCGACCTGCCGACGCTGCCGGCCGATTCGCGCGTCCGCGTGGCCGTGGACCGCATCGACCTCGTGGCGGCGACGCTGGAGTGCCGTTATGCCGGGCCCCTGGACGGCGATGCCGTCATGACGGCGGCATGAAGCCCGCATACAATAGGCCGGGATTGATTCCGCTCGCGCCACCGCCGTTCTGTCATCGTGCCCCGCCGTACGCCGCCCAAGCTTCCTGCCGCGCCTCCGGACGGACCGGATGACACGCCGGCCGTCGCACCCGCGCCGCGCAAGCGCGTAGCGGCACCCAAGGCGGCGCGGCCGGGCACGGAGGGCGCAGCGCCGCAGCCGGCCGCTGCATCCAAGGTTGCGAAGCCCGACGTCGCGACGCCGAAGGCGGCCACGATCCCGCGCGCGACGTCCGCGCGCGCCGCCCCGCCGCGCAAGGCGGGGGCCGGCGCGAAGGCTGCCGTCGTGCCGCTGCCCGCGCCCACCCCTGTGCCCACGCCTGCGCCGCGTCCTCGCGCCAGGCTCGCGCCCGCGGGCGCGTTGCCGCCCGCGCGGATCCCGCCCGAGGCATTGCGGCCCGCGCGCAGCGCGTTCGTCGTCTGGGCGATCGCGGCATCGATCTTCCTGCATACGGGGGTACTCGCGTTGCGCTTCTCGCCGTTCGACCTGACGCGCAGCGACGACAGCCAGGCGCCGCTCGAGATCGCGCTCGTCAATGCAAAGACGAAGACGGCACCGACGAAGGCCGACGTGCTCGCGCAAGCCAACCTCGACGGCGGCGGCAACACGGACCAGAACCGGCGCGCGAAGTCGCCGCTGCCCGTGCTGCAGAAGGACAGCAAGGACAACGAGATCACCATCGCCACCGAGCGCGTGAAGGCGCTCGAGCAGAAGACGCGCGAACTGCTGACGCAGCTCAAGTCGGCGCCGGTGCCCACGCCGGCACCCACGCCGACCGACGCGCCGCCCCCCACCAACCTGCCGACCGCCGACGAGCTGATGGCCAAGACGGCAGAAGCGATGCGCCTCGAAGCGCAGATCGCCAAGGAGATGGACGCGTACCAGAAGCGTCCGAAGCGGCAGTTCATCGGGTCCCGCGCGCAGGAGTACCGGTTCGCGCGCTACGTCGAGGACTGGCGGCTCAAGGTCGAGCGCGTCGGCAACCTCAACTATCCCGCGGCCGCGCGCGAGAAGAAGCTGTACGGCAACCTGGTGCTGACGGTGTCGATCCGCGCGGACGGCTCGCTGGAGAACGTCGACATCAACCGCAGCTCGGGCAATCGCATCCTCGACGCTGCCGCGGTCAAGATCGTCGAGATGGCCGCGCCCTACGCGCCGTTCCCGCCGGACATCCGCCGCGACACGGACATCCTGTCGATCACGCGCACGTGGTCGTTCACCCACGCCGACGAACTGGTGAGCCAGTGAGGGCGTCGCGCCTCACCCGGGCGGGCGCGCCGCAGCGCGCAGCGCGAAAGACAGCCCCATGACCGATCGCTACGCCGTCGTCGGCAATCCCGTCGCGCATTCGAAGTCGCCGACGATCCACGCCGCGTTCGCACGCGCGACAGGGCAGGCGATGACCTATGAGCGGCTGCTCGCGCCGCTCGACGGCTTTGCCGACACGGTCCGCGCCTTCGAAGCGGCTGGCGGCAAGGGCCTCAACGTGACCGTCCCGTTCAAGCTGCAGGCGTTCGCGCTGGCAGTGCACGCGTCGCCGCGCGCCACCGCGGCGGGCGCGTGCAATACGCTGAAGCTCGAAGCCGACGGCTGGCACGCCGACAACACCGACGGCATCGGCGTCGTCCGCGACCTGTCGCGCAACCACGGCGTCTCGCTCGCGGACCGCGACGTGCTGATCCTCGGGGCGGGCGGTGCGGCGCGCGGGATCGTGCTGCCGATCCTCGGCGAGAAGCCGCGCAGCGTGTCCATCGCCAACCGGACGGAGTCGCGCGCCGAGGACGTCGCCGCGCGCTTCTCGCGCGACGGCATGGTGACGCCGTTGCCGGTGGCGGCGCTGGCGGGGCGCACGTTCGACATCGTGCTCAACGCGACCAGCGCCGGCCTCGCTGCCGGCGCCACGCTGCCGTGGCCGCGCGGCCTCTTTCGTCCCGGCGCGTTCGCGTACGACCTGGTCTATGGCGACGGCCCCACGCTGTTCCTGCGCTGGGCCGGGGCGCAGGGCGTCACGCGGATGGCGGACGGCCTCGGCATGCTCATCGAGCAGGCAGCCGAGAGCTTCCGCATCTGGCGCGGCGTACTGCCCGACACCGCGCCCGTCTTCGAGCTGCTGCGGCCCACGGCGCGCGCGTGACGATGGCGCGCGGGCGCCATACGTGGTGGTGGTGGCTGTCGCGCACGCTCGTCGCGCTCGTCGCGGGGCTCATCCTCGTGCAGGCCTGGTTCGCGGCAAATATCCTGTGGTATCGGAGCCACGCGCCCGCATCGACGGCGTTCATGCGCGAGCGCCTTGCCGAACTCCGCAGCAAGGACCCGAAGGCGCAGCTGCGCTACGAGTGGGTGCCGTACGCGAAGATCTCGCCGAACCTGAAGCGCGCGATCGTCGCGTCCGAGGACGCGACGTTCATGGAGCACGACGGCTTCGACTGGGAAGGCATCCGCAAGGCGCGCGAGAAGAACGACGCGAAGGGCCGCGTCGTCGCCGGCGGCTCGACGATCACGCAGCAGCTCGCGAAGAACCTGTTCCTGTCGCCGGCCCGCAGCTACATCCGCAAGGGCCAGGAAGCGATCATCACCGTGATGCTCGAGCACCTGCTCGACAAGCGGCGCATCCTGGAGCTGTACCTGAACGTGATCGAGTGGGGGAACGGCGTGTTCGGCGCCGAGGCTGCCGCCCACCGCTACTACGGCGTGACGGCGTCCGCATTGTCGACGGAGCAGGCGGCACGGCTTGCCGCGATGACGCCGAGCCCGCGCCGGTTCGAGCGCAATCCGCATTCGGCGTATCTTTCGGGGCGCGTAGGCACGATCATGGCGCGGATGCCGTCCGCCGTCGTGCCCTGAACCCACGCCCCCGATGAACGCCGAAGCGACCACGCGCGCGAGCGCCGCCAGCGACACGCCCGAGCGCGTGCAGGACGCGCTCGCCGACGTCGCCGCGCTGATCCGCAAGAATCGCCTCGTCGAGGGCCTCGTGCACGAGCAGGCCGAGCACGCGGAAGCGGGAGAGCGCGGCGTGCTCGTCGAGAGCCTGGTGACGCGGCAGAATCGCGCCGCGTTGCGCAACAAGCTCGACGGCCTGCACGCGGCAGACATCGCGTACATCCTGGAGGCGCTGCCCCCCGACGAGCGGCTCTACGTCTGGGAGCTGGTCAAGGCGGAGCGCGACGGCGAGATCCTGCTCGAGCTGTCCGATGCGGTGCGCGCATCGCTGATCGAGTCGATGGACACCGACGAGCTCGTCGCGGCGGCCGAGACGCTCGAGGCCGACGAGATCGCGGAACTCGCGCCGGACCTGCCGCAGGAGGTGCTGGACGACGTCTTCCAGAGCCTGCCCGTGGACGAGCGCGAGCAGCTGCGCGCGGCGATGTCCTTCGACGACGACATGGTCGGCGCGCTGATGGACTTCGAGGATGTCCAGGTGCGGCCCGACGTGACGTTGGAGGTCGTGCTGCGCTACCTGCGCCGCTTCGACGAGCTGCCGTCGCAGACGGACCAGTTGTTCGTCGTCGACCGCGACGAGCGCTTGCTTGGCGTGTTGCCGCTGCCGACGCTGATCGTCAGCGACCCCGATGCGACCGTCGAATCGGTCATGAAGGCGCCGCGCGTCAAGCTGCTGCAGCACGAGAAGGCGGCCGACGCCGCCGGCGCGTTCGAGCGCTACGACCTCGTCTCGGCGCCGGTCGTCGACACCAACGACCGGCTGGTGGGCCGCGTGACGGTCGACGAGATCCTCGACTTCGTCCGCGAGCGCGCCGAGACGGAAGCGCTGGCCCAGGCCGGCCTGCGCGAGGAAGAGGACGTGTTCGCGTCGGTCTGGGCGTCGTTCCGGAACCGCTGGTCGTGGCTGGCCGTGAACCTCGTCACCGCGTTCGTCGCGTCGCGCGTGATCGGCGTGTTCGAAGGGTCCATTGCCAAGCTCGTGGCGCTCGCGGCCCTGATGCCGATCGTCGCGGGGATCGGCGGCAATTCCGGCAACCAGACGATCACGATGATCGTCCGCGCTGCGGCACTGGGCCAGGTGACGGTCGCGCACGCGCGCACGCTGATCCGCAAGGAAATGCTGGTGTCGCTGCTGAACGGGCTCATCTGGGGCGGCGTGATGGGCCTGGTGGCCATGCTGCTGTACCGGGACGTGAAGCTCGGCCTGGTGATGATCCTGGCCATGACGCTCAACCTGCTGCTGGCCGCGATGATGGGCGTACTGATCCCCATGACGATGCTGCGGCTCGGCCGGGACCCGGCCGTCGGCTCCTCCGTCATGATCACCGCCGTCACCGATTCCGGCGGGTTTTTCATCTTCCTGGGCCTGGCCACGCTGCTGTTACTTTAGGTCCGACCCTATTTATTATGTCAAATAGGGTCGGACCCGGAATAAACGGCGGCCAGCGCCTGTTGGCGGCAGGTCACCCCCCACCTGAGGATCTACCATGATTCGTAACCTGTTCGCCGCGCTGGCCCTGGCCGCGCTCCCGCTTGCCGCCACCGCCCAGATGGCCCCCGCCATGAAGGCCGCCGACGGCGTAATGACCGACGCCAAGGGCATGACGCTCTACACGTTCGACAAGGACGCTGGCGGCAAGAGCATGTGCAACGGCCCCTGCGCCACCAACTGGCCGCCGCTGATGGCGGGCGCCGACGCCAAGGCGATGGGCGACTGGACGATCATCACCCGCGACGACGGCAGCAAGCAGTGGGCGTACAAGGGCAAGCCTGTCTACACGTGGGCCAAGGACACGAAGCCGGGCGACAAGACCGGCGACGGCTTCAACAACGTCTGGCACGTCGTCAAGTAACGCCGGTCGCGCGCGCAGGATGCAGGCGGATCTGCCC
The DNA here is from genome assembly GCA_018241745.1 of Pseudomonadota bacterium. Lineage (GTDB taxonomy): Bacteria > Pseudomonadota > Gammaproteobacteria > Burkholderiales > Casimicrobiaceae > VBCG01. The sequence continues at coordinate 19,208 of JAFEDG010000017.1, read as the reverse complement.
CGCGGCGACCTCGTCGCGGCGCTGCCCCGGCTGCGCCGCTACGCGCGCGTCCTGGAAGGCGACTTCGCGCGCGCGGACGACCTGGTGCAGGACACGCTCGCTCGCGCCTGGGAAAAGCGCGCGCTGTGGCAAGCCGGCACCGACCTCCGCGCGTGGCTCTTCACGATCATGCACAACCTGTTCGTGAACCAGCGTGCATTGGCGCGGCGCGACGCGCGCAACGTCTCGCTCGACGACGACGATGGCGCCGGCTTGCAGGTCCCCGTGGAGCCCACGCAGCAGTTGCGCGTGGAGCTCGCTGAACTGCTCCGCGACGTCGAGCGCCTGCCGGTCGAGCAGCGCGAGGTCGTGCTGCTCGCCGGGGTCGAGGAGATGCGCTACGAGGACATCGCCGCCGCGCTGGCGGTGCCCATCGGCACGGTGATGTCGCGGCTGTCGCGCGGCCGCGAGCGCCTGCGCCGGATGCGCGACGAGGCGCCGGTCTCGCTCAGGGTCGTACGCACGAATCCATGACGCTTCCCGCCCCCCTTTCCGAACACGACCTGCACGGCTGGGTCGACGGCCAGCTCGATGCCACGCGGGCCGAGGAGGTCGCGGCCGCGCTCCGGGCCAGTCCCGACGATGCCGCCCGCGCGGCCGCCTATCGCACCCAGAACGACGCGCTGCGCGAGGCGTTCGACCCGTGGCTTGCCGAGCCGCTACCCGCCGCGTTGGTGGAGGCGGCTACGCGTCCAGAGGCGCGGACTTCTGCGGACTGGCTTCGCTACGGGGGCTGGGCCGCGATGCTCGTCGTCGGCATCGCGCTCGGCAGCGCGCTCGGCTGGGGTCTCCGCGACCTGACGCTGCAGCAGTCCGGCGTGCCCACGACGTTTGCCCGCGAGGCGGCTTTCACCCATGCGCTGTACGCGGTGGATCAGCGGCGCCCGGTCGAGGTGGCGGCCGGCGACGAGCAAAGCCTGGTCACGTGGCTCACCAAGCGCACGGGCCGCCACGCATTCGCGCCGGACCTGTCCAGCGCTGGCTATCACCTCGTCGGCGGACGCCTCGTCGCGGGCAATGCCAAGCCGACCGCGCTGCTGATGTACGAGAACGCGGACAAGGAGCGGCTGACGCTGCAATGGCGGCCGCTCGCGCCGGGGACCGAGGAGACGGCGTTCCGCTACGACGTCGAAAACGGCGTCGGCGTGTTCTACTGGATCGAGGACGCGTGCACGTACGCGATCTCCGGGACCATCGACCGCGCCAAGCTGCTCGCCGTGGCCCGGCTGGTGTACGGACAGCTGGTGGTGGCCGACGCCGCGCTGAAATAGGGTCCGACCCTATTTTTTTATCGGCCCTGCCGGAAATTAGGGTCGGACCCTAAAATGCGGGATGCCCATCCCGCCCCCGCCCGTCGTCCTTGCACATCTGGCGGCGGCCATCGGGGCGCTCGTCGTCGGCATGATCCAGTTGCTGCGACCCAAGGGGACCCCCGGTCACCGCGCGCTCGGCTGGACCTGGGCCGCGCTGATGTTCACCGTCGCGATCACGTCGCTGTGGATCCCGGCGTTCCTGCACTTCTCGTGGATCCACATCTTCACCCTCGTCACGCTGATCGCGCTGCCGGTCGGGCTGTGGCGCGCGCACCAGCACAACGTCACCGGTCACGCCCGAACGATGCGCCGCCTGTACATCGGCGGCCTCATCGTCGCTGGCGTGTTCACGCTGGTTCCCGGCCGTCTTCTCGGCAACCTCGTGTGGCACCACGCGTGGGGCTACCTGCCATCGCCGTGAGCCGTCGTCCGTGATCGCGCGCGAGTTCGCCACGCCGGGTTACGCCCTCGCGGACGTCGACACGCCGGCGCTGATCGTCGACCTCGACGCGCTGGATGCCAACATCGCGCGCATGGCGGCGTTCGCGCGCGCCGCCGGCTTGCGGCTGCGTCCGCACGCCAAGTCGCACAAATGCCCGGCGATCGCGCAACGCCAGGTCGCCGCGGGCGCCGTCGGCATCTGCTGCCAGAAGACCGACGAGGCAGCCGCGTTCGTCGCGGCCGGTATCCGCGACGTGCTCGTGACCAACGAAGTCGTCGCGCCGCAGAAGCTCGCGCGCCTTGCGCTGCTGGCGCGCGACGCGCGGATCGGCGTGCTGTGCGACAACGCAACGGTGGTCGACGCGATCGCCCACGCGGCGCGCGATGCGGGCGTGGTGCTGGACGTGTACGTCGAGGTCGACGTCGGCGCGCACCGCTGCGGCGTGGCGCCCGGCGCGCCGGCCGCCGCACTCGCGCAACGCATCGCCGCTACTGCTGGCCTCCGTTTCGCGGGCCTGCACTGCTACCAGGGCTCCGCGCAGCACCTGCCCACGCCTGACGAGCGCCGCCGTGCGATCGCGGCCGCGGCGGTCGACGTGAGCGCGACGCGCGACGCGTGCACCGCGCGCGGGCTCGACGCCGGCATCGTCACGGGCGCGGGCACGGGCACGTTCGAACTGGAAGCAGCGAGCGGCCTGTGGCAGGAATTGCAGCCCGGCTCCTACGTGTTCATGGACGCCCATTACGCGCGGAACACGCGCGCCGGCGACGGCCTCGCGTTCGTGCAGTCCCTGTACGTGATCGCCCAGGTGATGAGCGTGCCGACGGCGGAGCGCGCCGTGTGCGATGCGGGCCTCAAGGCGCTCGCCTTCGACTCCGGCCTGCCCCTTGTCTCCGCGCGGCCCGGCGTCACTTATGCGAAAGCCTCCGACGAGCACGGCGTGCTCGACGTGACGCCCGGCGCCGGCATCGCGTTGGGGGACAAGCTGCGCCTGGTCCCGGGCCACTGCGACCCGACGGTCAACCTCTACGATCGGCTCGTCGCCGTCCGCGGCGAACGCGTCGAGGACGTGTGGCCCATCGCACGCGGCACGCTCGGCTAGAAAAAGGGTCCGACCCTAATTTGGGCGCGCCATTCAAAGCGCGACGACGCCGCGCGGCGTGCGCAGCATGACGGCGATGCGCGGGGCATTCGCATACGTGACCGGCAACAACGCCGCCGCGCCGAGTGCCGCGATATCCTCGCGCATGCGCGCAGGCTCGGGATGCGACGCGGCGAACTGGGCAAGCGTCAGCGGATTGGCGGGGAGCCGCGCGACCGGCGGGTCGCTGTCCCACTGGATCAGCGTCGGCGCGACGCCGCCCGCAGGCAGCGCGCCGTCGGTGGGAACCGTGAGGCGCCAGCGCAGGTCACCGCGCGCGAACGGCTGCACGTCGCCGCGGGGGATTTGCGCGCGCGCGGCCGCGGCCGCGATGTCCGGCACCCGCAGCGCCCAATGGATCAGCCGCGGGCCTGCGGCGAGCGACGCCTGCATTGCTGGCGTGTCGAGCGCGAACCAGCGCGGATGTGCCGGCTTGGGCGCGTCGGGGTCGAGTGCGATCAGTTCGACGTAGCTGTCGGCCCCGAGCCGGACGACGGCGTTGTGCGTGCCCATCGTCGGATGCTTGCCGCCCGCCACCGGCGCGACGCCAGTCCGTTGCGTGAACCAGTCGACGCCTTCGGCGACGCTGTTGCATGCGATGACGAGGTGATCGAGCGCCGGGACCATCCGCGTGATTGTGCCATCGCGGCGCCGCCCGACCGATGGTATTGTCGCGGCTTCCCCGCTTATCACCTTCGTCGCCCCACGGCCGCATGCCGCACGACGTCTCGCTGATCGCCACCTTCGCGCTGGGCTTCGCGCTCGCGTTCGTGCTCGGTTACCTCGCCGCGCGGCTGCGGTTGCCGCCGCTCGTCGGCTACCTGGTGGCCGGTGCGGTGATCGGCCAGTTCACGCCGCACATGGTGGCCGACAACGCCGTTGCCGGGCAGCTTGCGGACATTGGCGTCATGCTGCTGATGTTTGGCGTGGGGCTTCATTTCTCGGTGGCGGACCTGATGGCGGTGCGCAGGATCGCCATACCGGGCGCGGTGCTGCAGATCGTCGTCGCCACCGCCATCGGCGCCGCGATGTCGATGGCCTGGGGCTGGACGCTCGGCGCCGGCATCGTGCTCGGCCTGTGCCTGTCGGTGGCGAGCACCGTCGTGCTGCTGAAGGCGCTCGAGGAGCGCAACGCGATCGCGACGACGAACGGGCGCGTCGCCGTCGGCTGGTTGATCGTCGAGGACCTTGCGATGGTGCTGGTCCTCGTGCTGCTGCCCGCGCTCGCGACATTGCTCGGCGGTCACGGGGACACGGGTCACGGGGGCAATCCGCACGGCATCGTCGTGTCGCTGGCCATCACGCTGGTGAAGGTCATCGCGTTCGGCGCGATCGTGCTGACGATCGGCCCGCGCGTGATGCCCTGGCTGCTGACGCAGGTCGCACGCACCGGCTCGCGCGAGCTGTTCACGTTGGCCGTGCTCGCGATCTCGGTCGGCATCGCGTTCGGCGCGGCCGAGCTGTTCGGCGTGTCGTTCGCGCTCGGGGCGTTCTTCGCGGGCGTGGTGCTCAACGAATCGGAGCTGTCGCACAAGGCGGCGACCAATTCGCTGCCGCTCCAGGATGCGTTCGCGGTGCTGTTCTTCGTGTCCGTCGGCATGCTGTTCGATCCGTCCGTTTTCTTCGAGCACCCGTGGATGCTCGTGGGCACGCTTGCGCTGATCCTGGTCGGCAAGGCGATCATCGCGCTCGTGATCGTGATGGCGATGGGCTACCCGGCCAGCACCGGCCTCTACGTGTCCGCGGCGCTGGCGCAGGTGGGCGAGTTCTCGTTCATCCTCGCGAGCCTGGGCATCGGCTTCGGACTGTTGCCGCCAGCGGGCTTGTCGCTGGTGCTCGCGGGCGCACTGATCTCGATCACTCTCAACGCGGCAGCATTCAACCTCGCGGACATGCTCATCGCCCGCATCCGCGGCAACCCGGGGCTGCGCGCGAGGCTCGAGACCGCGCGCACCGGCCCGCTCACGCGGCTGGAGGCGGAGCTCGAGGTGGCCCGCGCCCGGGCCGCCGAGCGGGCGGCGGCGCACAAGACGCTCACGACCGAGGAGCTGGCCGAGCGCTTCCCCCTGTTCGCGCGGATGACGCCCGAGCAGCGCGAGGTGGTCATCCTGCACTTTCTCCCTGCGTCCGCGCAGCCGGGTGACTGGATCATCCGCAAGGGCGACGTCGCCGACGCGGCCTACTTCGTCTCGTCGGGCGAGGTCGAGGTGCGCGTGTCCGGCCGCAAGATCCGGATGGGCCCGGGGAGCGTGTTCGGCGAGATGGCGCTGATCAGCGGCAAGCCGCGGTCCGCGGACGTCATCGCGCTCGACTATTGCAATTTCCTGAAGCTGACGCGCGCGGACTTCAACGAGATCCTGCGCCGCTACCCGGACATCCGGGAGCACATGACGGCGCTCGCGCGCGAGCGCGGCGCGATGAACGCGGAGCCGGTGGGCGACGCCCCCGGTGCCGGCACCCCCGCGGGGGATGACCCTGGCGGGCGGTCGCCCTGAAGGGCGCCTGCCTGGCTGTGGTTGCAGCCGATACGTCCACGCCCTATGATCGCTGGAACTTGCACCCAGGGAGGCTTGCCATGCGAGTGTTCCGCGTCCTGTTCCTGATCGCCGGCATCGTGGCGGCTGCCACGGCCCATGCAGGTGCGCCCGTCGCGACGATCGGCATCTTCAACACGTCCGCGCTGTTCAACTTCGGGAGCCTGGCGCCGGGCGCCAGCGCAACGCAAAGCGTCGGCTTCTTCGCGCCGGGCACCAACACCAGCCCGGTCCAGGTTACGGCCTACTCGATGAGCGGTTCGCCGGCGTTCACGAGCACCGGCAACTGCGTGGGGACGACGCTCTTTCCCGGCGACACGTGTACGCAGACCGTGACGTTCACGGCGACGGGTAGTGGCAGCGCATCGGCCAGCGTGAATTGCATAACGGTCGTCGCGGTGCTGGTGGGAGCGATGACGTTCTCCTGCAACGACACGCCGTTCACGCTGTCCTTCATCGGCGGCATCGTGCAGGCCGTGCCTGCACTGGATCCGACGCTCGTGGCCGCGCTGTCCGGCGCGCTGCTGCTGTGGGGTGCGCTGTTCCTGGTACGCCGAAACGCGGCGCGACACTAGTACTCAGCGCGCCGGCGGTTCGAACGTCATCCGCCACGGCGCGCACAGCAAACCCCACAGCCGGCTGACGCCGGGCTCGGGCACGGTGTCGAGCCCGAAGCGCACAGGCCCGGCCGGTCGCGGCTCGCGGTAGGTGCCGAACAGCCGGTCCCAGATGGAAAACAAGCCACCGTAATTCGAATCCGTCTCCGGTTGCCACGGCGAATGGTGGACGCGATGCATCGCGGGCGTGACCAGCACGCGGCGCAGCACGCGGTCGAGGCGCGGCGGGAACGCGACGTTGGCATGCGACCACAACGCCACCGGTATCGCGACGATGTCGCGCATCACGGCGATCCACTGCGGGAAGCCGAGGGCCGCCAGCGTGAGCAGGCGAAAAGCGAGCGTGCACAGCACGTGCAACGGGTGCGCGCGCACGTTGGTGGTGACGTCGACTTGCGGGTCGGAATGATGGACCGAGTGCAGGCGCCACAACCAACGCGCCTCGTGGCTCAAGCGGTGCAGCAGGTAGTCGGCGGCGTCGAGCACGACAATGCCGGCCGCGATCATTCCGAGGACCGGCATCGGCACGTGATAGAACAGGCCGACGCGCCGGCTCTCGAGCCACAGCGTCATCGGCACCAGCGCGCTGCCCAGTAACACGGTCGTGACGACCAGGCTGATCGCCCACAGGCCCAGATTGCGGCCGGCGTGGCGTGCGCGGTGCGCCGTCGCGCGGCGTGCGCGCAGCGCCGGGATCGACTCGAGGACGAACAGCAATGTCGTCGAGAAACCCAGCAGCACGAGCTCCAGTACCTCGAGCCGCGCCGTATAGAACTGCGAGGCGATCGCGTCGAGCATCGATCGCCTCCGGCGTCAGCCGGACGCCAGCGCAGGCGCCGTGATCTCCGCCACGGCGTGCTGCAGGTTGTCTACGGCGCGACCGACGTTGCCGAGCTTGTCGAGGCCGAAGAGCCCGATGCGGAACGTCATGAAGTCCGCGGGCTCGTCGCATTGGAGCGGCACGCCGGCTGCCGACTGCACGCCCTGCGCGATGAATTTGCGCCCGGACTGGATGTCCTTGTCGTCGGTGAAGCTGACGACCACGCCCGGTGCCTCGTAGCCCGGCGCCGCGACGCTTGCGAAGCCGTGTCCCGCGAGCATCGCGCGCACCTTGCCGCCCAGTTCCACCTGCGCCGCACGCGCGCGCTCGAAGCCGAAGCGCTCGGTTTCCTTCATCGTGTCGCGCAGCGCGGCCAATGCATCGGTGGGCAGCGTCGCGTGGTACATGTGGCCGCCCTTTTCGTACGCTTCCATGATGCCGAGCCAGCGCTTGAGGTCGCACGCGAAGCTCGTGCTGGTCGTGCCGTCGATGGCCTTGCGCGCGCGTTCGGACAGCATCACCAGCGCACAGCCGGGGGAGGCCGACCAGCCCTTCTGCGGCGCGCTGATCAGCACGTCGACGCCGGTGGCCTGCATGTCGACCCACATCGCGCCGGACGCGACGCAGTCGAGGACGAACAATCCTCCCTGTGCGTGGACGGCGTCGGCGAGTGCACGCAGGTAAGCGTCGGGCAGCAGGATGCCTGACGCGGTCTCGACGTGGGGCGCGAACACCATCTCGATCCTGTCGCGCGCGATCGCCGCGGCTGCCTCTTCGGCGGGAACCGGCGCGTACGGCTGCGCATGGCCCGGGCGCACCGGGCGCGCCTTCAGCACCGTCTCGCTGGCCGGGATGCGTCCCATCTCGAAGATCTGCGACCAGCGATAGCTGAAGTAGCCGTTGCGGATCACGAGGCAACGGCGCCCGGTCGCGAACTGGCGCGCGACGGCTTCCATGCCGTACGTGCCCCCGCCTGGCACGACGATCGCGGAATGGGCGTTGTAGACCCGCTTGAGCGTGCCCGAGATGTCGCGCATGACGCCCTGGAAGCGCTGCGACATGTGATTGAGCGAGCGGTCCGTGAACACGACCGAATACTCGAGCAGGCCGTCGGGGTCGACGTTGGGATGCAGTCCGGGCATGGTTCCTCCGTGCGCCAGGGGCGGGGATTTCCCGGCGCGGCCGAAAAGCTTAGCACGCGACCCGCGGGGCTCCCGGTGCCGGGCGGGGGGCGCCGCCCGGGGGGCTTCAGTTGAGCCGTGATTCCTTGGGGAGCCGGGCCAACAACCATTCGTGGACGTCGGCGCGGATGCGCCGGCCTTCGAGCAGGAAATCCTCGAAGCGGCTCGGCGTGTACGGCATGTACAACAGCGGCATGCCCGATTCCTCGGGCGTCCGGTTGGCCTTCCGGCTGTTGCACGACGCGCAGGCGGTCACCAGGTTCATCCACGTCGAGCGGCCGCCGCGGGATACGGGCACGATGTGCTCGCATTGCAGGAATCGCGACTGGAACTCGCCGCCGCAGTACGCGCACATGTGGCGGTCGCGCCGGAACAGCTTGCCCTTGGACAGCACCGGCACGACGTCGAACAGGTTGATCCGCGCGTTGCCGTGCAGCGCGAGGATCGGGTGGACGTCGATCGTCGAGCGCCGGCCGCTCACGCGGTTGTAACCGCCGCGCAACGTGGCGAGCGGGCCGTCGCCGCCATACCAGGCGACCGAGCGCGAGGCGATGTGCGACGCCGCGTGCTCGATCGAGATCCACGCCTGTGGCGTGCCGTGGACGTCCAGTTGCAGGACATCGCGGTGGGGGAGGCGGTGCATCGTCCGTGTGCGGTGTTCAGGCCGCAACATCATGCAAGAAGTCGGGCCATGGCGCCACTCCGGGCCGCCGGCCGACTCGAGGGGTGGCGAGTCAAGTTGCGGGTTTGCATCAATCCTGCGTGAAATGGCGCTGATCTTGCTCCCATCCCTTTACCAGGAGGTGGCAGTCATGGGGCGAAGGTCGGGACGCGGGTTTGTCGATGAGTTTTTGCACGTGGTCACAGTGCTTCCGTGGTGGGCATGCCTGGCCCTGGCAGTCGTTTCGTACTTTCTCATTCATCCATTTGCCGTCCAGCCGCTTGCGACCGCGGTCGAGTCCGCACAGATTGCGCGAACCGTGATCTCATCAGGAGTAAGAGCGGCGGCGAGCATCTTCCAATATCTCATTCCGAGCCTCTGCCTCGTGGGCGCCGGGGTTTCCGCCTTCACGCGCAACCAGAGAACCCGGTTATTCGAGGCGGGCGCGGCGGCAAACGGCGATGCCGCGATCGCGGCCATGGATTGGCGTGAGTTCGAGATGCTCGTGGGCGAGGCCTTCCGGCGTCAAGGCTATTCGATCGTCGAACGTGGCGCCAACGGTGCCGATGGCGGAGTGGACCTGGTGCTGTCGCGGCCCGGGCGCAATGGCTCGGAGCGGTACTTCGTCCAATGCAAGCACTGGCGCGCGCTGAAAGTAGGGGTCGACGTCGTGCGGGAATTCTATGGCGCGATGGCGGCGGAAGGCGCTGCAGGCGGCTACGTCGTCACGGGCGGACGATTCACGGACCCAGCACGCGCCTTTGTCCAAGGGCGCAACGTCAAGCTGATCGACGGGCGCGATCTGTACAGGCTGATCGCGAGCGTGAAAAGGGAGGCTGCCAAGGGCGAGTCCGAGGTGGCGTCCCGATCTGCCACAACCGGGCCCGCCAAGCCCGGTTCCGCGCCCGCCATGCCGGCGTGCCCGACGTGCGGAAACCCGATGGTCAAGCGCATGGCCTCGCGGGGCGCGAACGCTGGCCGTCCGTTCTGGGGGTGCCCCAGCTACCCTGCGTGTCGCGGCATTCGTCCGCTAGTCTGAATCGAGCGCGGCGGTTGGTGGCCGGAATCCGGGCCCCACCGCTACATCAGCACGATGTCGTACTGCTCCTGGGAATAGACGGTCTCGACCTGCAGCGAGATGGTCTTGCCGATGAAATCGCCGAGCTGCGCGAGGCTCTGCGACTCCTCGTCGAGGAACATGTCGATGACCGCCTGCGCGGCCAGGATGCGGAACTCGCGCGGATTGAACTGCTTGGCCTCGCGAACGATCTCGCGCAGTATCTCGTAGCAGATCGTCTGCGGCGTCTTGATCTCGCCGCGGCCCTGGCAGGTGGCGCACGGCTCGCAGAGCACGTGCGCCAGCGATTCGCGCGTGCGCTTGCGCGTCATCTCGACGAGCCCCAGCTGCGTGAAGCCGTTGACGGTGACGCGCGTGCGGTCGCGTTCCAGCGCGCGGTTGAGCTCGCCGAGCACCGCGTCACGATGGTCGGCGTTCTCCATGTCGATGAAGTCGATGATGATGATGCCGCCGAGGTTGCGCAGTCGCAGCTGGCGCGCGATCACCTGCGCGGCCTCGAGGTTGGTCTTGAAGATCGTATCGTCGAAGCTGCGGCCGCCGACAAAGCCGCCAGTGTTGACGTCGATCGTCGTCAGCGCCTCGGTCTGGTCGACGATCAGGTAGCCGCCGGACTTGAGGTCGACGCGCCGCCCGAGCGCCTTCTCGATCTCGTCCTCGACGCTCGCGAGGTCGAACAGCGGCCGCTCGCCCGCATAGTGGACGATGCGCTCGGCGATCGTCGGCGTGTACTGTTCCGCGAACGCCTGCATCTTGCCGAACGTCTCGCGCGAGTCGACCTGGATGCGCGCCGTGTCGTCGTCGACCATGTCGCGCAGCACGCGCTGCGCCAGCGACAGGTCCTGGTACAGCAGCGACGGCGCCGGGGAGGAGCGCGCCTGTTCCGACAGGTCGCGCCACAGCTTGGTCAGATACTCGATGTCGGAACGCATCTCGCGCTCGCTGGCGGCCTCGGCCATCGTGCGAATGATGAACCCGCCGACGATGTCGGCCGGCAGCAGCGACGTGAGCCGCTCGCGCAGCTGCTCGCGCTCGGCCTCGTTGTCGATCCGCTGCGAGATGCCGATGTGCGAGTCCTGGGGCAGGTACACGAGCAGCCGTCCGGCGAGGCTCACCTGCGTGGAGAGCCGCGCGCCCTTGGTGCCGATCGGGTCCTTGATGACCTGCACGAGCAGCGGCTGGCCTTCGTGCAGGATCTTCTCGATCGGCCGCGTATCGCCGCCGCCGTGGCCGTTCTGCCGGTGCTCCCAGATGTCCGCGATGTGCAGGAACGCGGCGCGCTCGAGGCCGATCTCGACGAACGCGCTCTGCATGCCGGGCAACACGCGCGCGACACGACCGAGGTAGATGTTGCCGACCAGGCCGCGCGCGCTGGCGCGCTCGATGTGCAGCTCCTGCACCACCCCTTGCTCGAGCACCGCGACGCGGGTCTCCTGCGGCGTGACGTTGATGAGGACCTCGTTCGACATCGTCAGCGTGCGCGCACGCGCTTGGCGAGTTCGGCGAGCAGCTGTGAGGTCTCGTACAGCGGCAGGCCGACGATGCCCGTGTAGCTGCCTTCGATCCGCGTGACGAACGCGGCGGCGCGGCCCTGGATCGCGTACGCCCCGGCCTTGTCGAGCGGCTCGCCGGTGGCGACGTACGCCTTGATTTCGGCAGGCGACATCTTGGCGAACGTGACGCGCGACTCGGACATCGCGAACACCACGTCGTCCTCGTGGCGGACCGCGACGCCGGTGATCACGTCGTGCGTGCGACCGGCGAGGCGCGCGAGCATCGCGGCGGCATCGGCGGCGTCGACGGGCTTGCCGAACACGACGTCGTCGAGCACGACCTCGGTGTCGGCGCCCAGCACCGGGTGCGGCGGCAGCTTGCGCTTCTGCGTGCGTTCCCAGCCGACGTTCGCCTTGGTCCGCGCGATGCGCTCGACGTAGTGCCGGGCCGGCTCGCCGGCCAGCACTTCCTCGATTACGTCCGCCACGCGCCCGGGAGCCTCGCGCATCAGCAGCAACTCGTATGGCACCCCGAGCTGGGCGAGGAGGGCCTGGCGGCGCGGGGATTTGGAGGCGAGATAGAGCATAGGGTCCGACCCTATTTTCCGGCGGCCGGGAGGTCAAGAAATAGGGTCGGACCCTATTAGACCCGATGATACGGGTGCCCGCTACACAGCGACCATGCGCGGTAAAGCTGCTCGGCCAGCACCACGCGCACGAGGGCGTGCGGCAACGTGAACGGGGAGAGCTGGAGCACGGCGGCGGCGCGCTCGCGCACGATGGGCGCCAGGCCGTCGGCACTGCCGATGACGAAAGCCACGTCGTCGGCATGGTCATGCCACGCGCCGAGCTTGCGGGCAAGCACGTCCGTGGACCATGCCGCGCCGCGTTCGTCGAGCGCCACGAGCGTCGCGCGCCCGACGGCGGCGAAGATGCGTTCCGCCTCGGTCGCCAGGATTTCGGCCACCGCGCGCCCGCGCGGTGCCGCCTTCAGCTCGACGATTTCGACGGCCCAGTCGCGCGGCATGCGCCGCACGTAGTCCTCCACGCCGGCATCGACCCACGCCGGCATCCGGGTACCGAGCGCGACGATCGACAGCTTCACCGCGCGCGGCGAACGATCAGGCGGCGGCCTTGCGCGCGGCCTTGGCCGGCGGCGCCCACAGCTCTTCGAGGTTGTAGTACGCGCGCACCGCGGGCTGCATCACGTGGACGACGAGGTCGCCCGCGTCGACGAGAACCCAGTCGCCGGTGTCCTCGCCTTCGGTGCCGACGATCGTGGCGCCGGCGGCCTTCAGTTCGTCGCGCACGTGGTTGGCGAGCGCGCGCACCTGGCGGTTGGAGTCGGCACTGGCAACGATCAGCGTGTCGTACAGGCTGGTGAGCTTGCGGACGTCGAGGACCGTGATGTCGCGGGCCTTGATGTCCTCGAGGGCCTTGACGGCGAGTTTGGCGAGCTTGTTAAGGCGCATCCGGAAGGGTTCGATACAGCGAGTGGTTTTGAATATAGGCCAAAACGGCAGGCGGCAGCAATTGCGCCAGTTGGGGGCTCGCCGGGTCTTCCGCAAGCAGCCTGCGCACGATCGTCGCCGAGATCGGATAGCGTCCCGCGGCAACCCGGATGATCGCCCCGGATGGCCGGGCGCCCAGGACCCCGACATCGTCGGTGCCGCGCGCGTCCCACAGCGCCGCGAGCTCGGCCTGCGCGCTTGTGCGCAGCTCGGCATCGAAGGCGACCCCCGGCCGTTCGATGACGACGATGTGGGCAAGTTCCAGCAAGCGCCGCCAGCGATGCCAGCGCGGCAGGCCGAGGAACGCGTCCGCGCCCACCACCCAGGCGAGTGGCACGCCAGGGCGCTGCCGGCGCAACGACTCGAGCGTGACGACGGTGTACGACGGGCCGTTGCGCAGGATCTCGATGGGGTCGGGGACGAGGCCCGTGAACTCGCGCACGGCGAGTTCCAGCATCGCCAGTCGATCCGATGCGGTTGCGCCCGGCGGCCGGCGATGCGCGGGATCGCCCGAGGGCACGAGGCGCAGTTCCGGCACGCCGAGCGCCGCGCGAACGTCACGCGCCACGTACAGGTGTCCGTAGTGCACCGGATCGAACGTGCCTCCGAACAGGACCAGCGCGCTCATCGCGACTCGCGCGGGACCGGAGCTTCGGCGACCGCGGCGTCGGCATCCGCGGCGGCGTCCGGCAGCAGCGCGTCGAGCTCGGCATGGGTGCGGATGTCGCCAAGCAGCAGCTCGGCATGGTCGATGCGCGTCTCGACTTCGCGGGCTACGTCGTCGTTGATCGTCCCACTGTCGCGCAGGCGCGCAAGTTCGTTCCGCTCGGCGGTGATCGCGGACAGCAGCAACGCGCGGCGCTGCCGCCCTTCACGCGCGTGCAGCTCGCGTTGCGCGGCGGTGGCCTTGAGCTGGGCGACGCGCGCGGCGTACTGCGCAAGCATCGCACGCGCAAAGTGGTCGTCGGTGCCCGTGGCCAGTGCAGCGACGCCGTGGCGCACGGCTTGCATGCCGGCTTCGGCGACGGCGACCTCGGCCAGCCTGCGCTCCCGCTCGGCCTTGCCGTCTCCGCGTATGCGCAGCATGCGGATGAGCAGCGGCAGCGCGAGGCCGTTGATGCACAGCGTCAGCAGGATCGTCGTCGCCGCCAGGAATATCAGCAGCGCGCGATTCGGGAATGCCGACCCGGCCGCCGTGGCGATCGGCAACGCGAGCGCCGCGGCCATCGTGACCGACCCACGCAGCCCCGCCCAACCGGTGACGAACACGTATCCGGCGGTCGGGCGCCGTTCCTTTGCGCGCACCGTCGCGAACAGGTAGGGAAGCCACGCTGCGGGGTATACCCACAGCACGCGCACCAGCGTCACCACCGCCCACAGCGCAAGCGCATACGTGGCGAGCGCCGCGTGCGATTCGACGGCGATCAACGCGGAGATCGCCGGCCGCAACGACAGCCCGAGCAGCACGAACGCGAGGCCGTTGAACGCATACAGGACCATGAACCACACCTGGAACGCGTGCTGGCGCGTGCGCACTGACATGCGCCGGGTGTCCTGCGCGCCGGCGTACAACCCGGCACCGACGACCGCGAGCACGCCGGAGGCGCCGATCGCATCGCCGGCGATGTAGGCTGCGAAGGGCGTCAGCAGCGACAGCATGGTCTGCGTCGACGGGTCTTCGATGGCCGCGAGGGACATGAGGTAACGGATGCCACCGACCGCCCACGCGAGCGCGACGCCCACGACGAATCCGCCGGCGGCGATCAGGACCAGGTCGGCGGCCGCAGCGCCAAGCGAGAACGTACCGGTGACGAGCGCGAGCACCGCGAACTTGAGCGCGACGAGGCCCGAGGCATCGTTGATCAGGCTCTCGCCGCTCAGGATCATCGTCATCCGGCGCGGCATCTCGAGCTTGCCGATCATCGCGGACGTCGCGAGCGCGTCCGTGGGCGAGACGATGGCACCGAGCGCGAACGCCGCCGCGAGGGGAAGTGCCGGGATCAGCGCGTGCATCGTGTAGCCGACGACGACGACGGTTGCGAGCACGAGTCCGAACGCGAGCAGGAGCACGGGCCGCAGGACGGCACGGAGGTCGCGCTTGGGGATCTGCCACGCGTCGCCGAACAACAGCGGCGGGATGAACAGCAGGAAGAAGATCTCCGGCTCGATACGCGCGTTGGCGAATGCGGGGAGCAACGACAGCAGCACGCCCGCGGCGATTTGCAGCAGCGGCAGCGGGACCGGGACGACCCGCGCAATGGCCGCCACGCTCGCCACGACCAGCAGCAGGCCCAATGTCGCTTGGACGGTTTCCATGCCGGGGGCCGCCGTCAGAACGACGATCCGGGTTGGCGCAGGAAGGCGAGCTCCTCGGCCGTCGATGCGCGACCCAGCATCACGTTGCGATGGGGAAAGCGGCCGAAGCGCGCGATGACGTCGCGGTGCCGGCGCGCCCAGTCGAGCGGGCCGGGAAGGCCCTCGTCGGCCAGCGCAGCGAACAGCGCGATGGCGCGGTCCTGCATCGCGAGCGATTCGCTGTGCTCGAACGGCATGTAGAGGAACCAGCGTTCGAGCGGCGCGAGCGTGCGGTCGAAACCCCGGTCGAGCGCGTCCTGCGCCGTGGCCAGCGCGCGCGCGTCGCCGGCGAAGGCTTCGGCCGTGTCGCGGAACGCATTGCGCGTGAACTGGTCGAGCACGATCACGCGGGCGAGCGAGCCATGCGGTGCGACGCACCAGTCGCCCAGGCCGCCGGCCAGCGCGCGCGCGATCAGCGCGCCGAAGCGCTCGCGGATCGTCGCGTCAAACGCGGCGTCCTTGCGAAACCATTCCTTGCGCTCGGCGTAGGGCGCTGGGCCAAACCAGAACGCCAGCACTTCCGCGGCGGCGGGATCGAGCGTCATGCGTCGCGCGCGCGGCGCCAATAGACGCCGTCGACGGTCTTGCCGAGATCGGCGAGGGCGCGCGCCTCGATCGTGGCGGCATGCGCGGCGCTGTCTGCCGGCAACGCACCGCCGACGGTGACGAACACGACGGCGCGGTCGCTGTCGAGGCGCAACGAGTGCACGTTGGCCACGACGCCTTCGCCCCCAAGCCAGCCTACCGCCGCGGCGTCGAGCTCGGCATCCGACGAATCGATCAGCACGGAGCGGTTGACCGTCGCCAGGAACACCGCCATGAAGCCCAGCAGCAGCGCGACGACGATCGCGACGATTGCGTCGAACTCCGGGTGCGGGCCCAGCACGTAACCGGAGCCGGCAACGACCAGCGTCAGCACGATCCCGAGCAGCGCGACCGCATCCTCGAGCAGCACGGCCAAAACGGTCGTGTTGTGCACGTTCGCGCGGATGGCGCGGAAGCCACCGATTTCCTTCAGCGCCGTGCGGAACGTCCATGCCTCGAGCGCGAACGAGAACAGCAGCAATCCCAGCACGAGCCGCGTGAACGGCTCGCCCGCCGCGGGTTGCAGCAGCGAGTGGACGCCGTGGTAGAGGTTGATCCCGCAACCGACGAAGAACACGCTGACCGCGGACACGAGCGCCCAGAAGTACTTGTCCTGGCCGTGCCCGAACGGATGCTCGCGGTCCGGCCCCGCGCGTCCACGTATCTCGCCGACCTTCAGCAGCACCTGGTTGCCGACGTCGGCCAGCGAGTGCACGGTCTCCGCGAACAGCGTCGGCGATCCGGTCACGGACCAGCCAAAGCCCTTCGCCGCGGCGATGATCGTGTTGGTGAAGATCGAGACGGTGACCGACGACGACATCGACCCGCCGGTCAGCGCTCGCGGATCTGGCCGCTGCCCAGCACGATCCACTTCTGGCTGGTGAGGCCCTCGAGGCCCACGGGCCCGCGCGCGTGCAGCTTGTTGGTCGAGATGCCGATCTCCGCGCCGAGCCCGTATTCGAAGCCGTCGGCGAAGCGCGTGCTGGCGTTGACCATCACGCTGGCGGAATCGACTTCGCGCAGGAAGCGCTGCGCGGCGTGGTGGCTGTTGGTGACGATCGCGTCCGTGTGCTGGGAGCCATAGTGCGCGATATGCGCGATCGCGTCGTCGAGCGAGTCGACGATCCGGATCGCGATGATGGGTGCCAGGTATTCGGCGTACCAGTCGTCCTCGGTGGCCGCTTTCATCTCGGGGACCAGCGCGCGTGCGCGCTCGTCCCCGCGCATCTCGACGCGCTTGGCGACGTAGATGCCGGCCAGCGGCGGCAGCACGCGCTCGGCGATGTCGGCGTGGACGAGCAGCGTTTCCATCGTGTTGCACGGCGAGTAGCGCTGCGTCTTCGCGTTGTCCGCGATGCGGATGGCCATCTCCGCGTCGGCACTCGCGTCGACGTAGACGTGGCACACGCCGTCGAGGTGCTTGATCACCGGCACGCGCGCCTCGCGCGCGATGCGCTCGATCAGGCTCTTGCCGCCGCGCGGCACGATGACGTCGACGTGCCGCTCGTCGGCGATCAGGTGGCCGACGGCCGCGCGGTCCGTCGACGCGATCAGCTGGATCGCGTTGTCTGGCAGCAGCGCGGCGCGCATCGCGTCGGTAAGGCAGCGCGCGATCGCCGAATTGGTCTCGAACGCTTCCGATCCACCGCGCAAAATCGCAGCGTTGCCCGACTTGAGGCACAGCGCGGCCGCGTCGGCGGTCACGTTGGGCCGCGATTCGTAGATGATGCCGATCACGCCGAGCGGCACGCGCATGCGGCCCACCTGGATGCCCGACGGCACGTAGCGCATGCCGCTGATTTCGCCGACCGGGTCAGGCAGCGCCGCCACGGCCTCCACGCCGGCGGCCATCGCCTCGATCGACGTCGCCGTCATCGTCAGGCGGTCGACGAACGCGCTGTCGTGCCCGTGCTGGCGGGCTGCCACGACGTCGCGCGCGTTGGCGGCGAGGATCGTCGCCGTGTGCGCGCGCAGTTCCGCCGCCGCGCGCCGCAGGCCGTCGTCCTTGGCCGCGGTGGTCGCGCGCGCGAGCGTCCGCGCCGCGGTGCGCGCAGCCGCGCCGACGCGCTCGACATAGGCGGCGAGATCGGCCGTGGCTACCGGGCCGGGGATCGTGACGCTGTTCATCCGTGGATTGTAGCGCCGCGGCCGCAGCGCAACATGCGGCCCTCCCGCGTGCTACGATCGACCGCATGCTCGCCGCGCTGCGCCGCCGCCGTTTCCGCCACGCCGTCGTGCCGTGGCTCGCGGCCTTCGTGCTCGCGATGCAGCAGCTCGCGGCCGTCCACCCGATCGAGCACCTGCGCGAAGCGCTCGGCCGCCACGACACGCCGGTGCTGCAGAAGGTGGCGGACGCGTGCGAGGAGTGCCTGCTCCTCGCGGCCGCTGCCCATGGCGTCACGGCGGACGCGCATGCGTCCACCGTCGACATCGTGCCGCCGGCGATCGTCGTCCCGGCGCAGACGCGCGGGCGGCCGTCGCCGTTCGCCGCCTACCGTTCCCGCGCCCCCCCGGCGCGCGCCTGACCCCTCGCACCGCGCCGCCCGCGAGTGGCGCATCCCGAACATAGCGCGGACGTTCGCGCGCGCCCCGCGCGCCGCGGAAGTCCGCACGTGCCGCGCGCGCCGCCAGGCGTTGCGCGCGCGGCACGTTGCATATCGAGGCAGACATGGCACTCAACACCCCGCGCGCGACGCTCGTCGCGTTCGCGCTTGCGCTCGGCACTGCCGCGCGCGCAGACGACACGCCGGTCACGGCGGATTCGTCGACGCAGGACCTGGGCAGCGTCCAGGTCACGGCCAAACGGCTCGACGAGGCGCGGCAGACGCTCGCGCCGGACCTCGGCGCCGACACGTTCAACTTCTCGAGCGAGGACATCCGGCGCCTCCCCGCGGGCGCCTCCACGCCGCTCAACCAGGTGCTGCTGCAGGCGCCGGGCGTCGTGCAGGACTCGTTCGGCCAGATCCACGTGCGCGGCGACCACGGCGACCTGCAATTCCGGATCAACGACGTCATCATCCCGGAATCGATCGGCGGCTTCGGGCAGACGCTGCAGACGCGCTTCGCGAGCAACCTGCGCCTCATCACCGGCGCACTCCCGGCGGAATACGGCTATCGCACGGCAGGCGTCGTCGACATCACCGCACGCGACGGCGCGTATGACCCTGGCGGCCTGCTCGGCGTCATGACCGGCAGCCACGACACGCTGCAGGCCTATGGCGACGTCGGCGGCACGTCCGGCGACTTCACGTACTACGTCCTCGGCAGCTGGATGCAGAACGGGCTCGGCATCGAGTCGCCGACGCCGGCGTCCAATCCGCTGCACGACGACACGACACAGGGCAGCGGCTTCGCTTACCTGTCGTACCACGTCGGCGGCGACACGCGACTCAGCCTGATCGGCGGTTCCGTCAGCAACCGCTTCCAGATCCCCAACGTGCC
>JAFEDG010000016.1 GCA_018241745.1 Pseudomonadota bacterium | reverse complement strand
ACGGCGCCGTGGCTCGCGGACGCGATGCAGGCTGCGTCGATGGCGCATTACGGCAAGCCGGCCGCGGCGATGGGCGAGGGCGGCACCATCCCGTTCATGGCGATGCTCGGCAAGCAGTTCCCGCGCGCGCAGTTCCTGATCACCGGCGTGCTGGGTCCGCATTCCAACGCGCACGGGCCCAACGAGTTCCTGCACGTGCCCTATGCCAAGCGGCTGACTGCCAGCGTCGCCCACATCATCAGCGCGCACGCGCGCCGCGCCGGCTAAGGTTCAGTTGCGGGTGGGGCCGATTTGAACGACGATACGAGCCTCGCAAACCGGGGCTCGCATTCGAGGCGTGCCCCATGCGGTTCGGGAGGCCGCACGCCATGCTGACATTCCTGCAGAAGAACTGGTGGATCCTCGCGTTGCGCGGGCTGGCGGCGGTGATCTTCGGCGTGCTGGCCCTGGTAGAGCCGATCACCGCCATTGCGGCGCTGGTGCTGCTGTGGGGCGCCTATGCGTTCGTCGACGGCATCTTCGGCGTGTTCGCGGCGTTCAAGGGCCCGCACAAGGACGGCTTCCCGTGGTGGATGCTGGTGATGGGATTGGTCGGCATTGCCGCGGGCGTCTACACGTTCCTCGCGCCTGCGATCACCGCGCTCGCGCTCCTGTACCTGATCGCGATCGTCTGCATCGTGCGCGGCGTGATGGAAATCTCCGCGGCCATCCGGCTGCGCAAGGAGATCAACAACGAATGGTGGCTGATCCTGGCCGGCGCGGCGTCGCTGATCTTCGGCGTGCTGCTGTTCCTGAATCCCGGCGCCGGCGCGCTTGCGCTGATCGTCTGGATCGGCATCATGGCCATCGTCGTTGGCGTGTTCGAACTGATCCTGGCGTTCAGGATCCGCAACCACGCACCCAAAACGGCCTAGGGGTCCGACCCTGATTTCCGGTGGCGGCGCCCGGCGTCAGTTGTGGAGTGCCGACAGGAACTGCCTGAGCTCGGGCGTCTTGGGCGCTCCGAACAGCTCGTCGGGGGGCGCCATCTCGTGGATCTTGCCGGCGTGCATGAACACGACGCGGCTCGCCACCTTGCGCGCGAAGTTCATCTCGTGCGTGACCATCAGCAGCGTCATGCCGTCCTTCGCAAGGCCCTCGACGACCCGCAGGACCTCGCCGACGAGCTCGGGGTCGAGCGCCGACGTGATCTCGTCGCATAGCATCACGGCGGGTTCCATCGCCAGCGACCGCGCGATGGCGACGCGCTGCTGCTGCCCGCCCGACAGCTGATCGGGCCACGCGTCGAATTTTTCGGCGAGGCCGACGCGCGCCAGCAGCAATCGCGCCTGCTGTGCGCCGGCCGGCTGGCCGCGCTTCTTGACGAGCTCCGGCGCCAGCATCACGTTGCCGCCCACGGTCAGGTGGGGGAACAGGTTGAAGCTCTGGAAGATCATGCCGACCCGCTGGCGCAGCGCGCGCATCGCGGCGCGGTCGTCATGCAGCAGCGGCTTGCCGTCGACCGTCAGCGAGCCTTCGTCGAACGTCTCGAGGCCGTTGATGCAGCGGAGCAGCGTGCTCTTGCCCGAGCCGCTCTTGCCGATGATCGCGATCACCTCGCCGGGCTCGACGTCGAGGTCGATGCCCTTCAGCACCTCGTTGCTGCCGAAGCGCTTGCGCAGCCCCCTGATTTCAACGACGGGCATGGAGTTTCCTTTCGAGGCTCCGCGCCCACGCGGAGATCGGGAAGCACAGCACGAAGTACATCAGCGCGACGCACGCATACACGGTGAACGGCCGGAACGTGGCGTTGGTGATCATCGTCCCCGCCTTCGTGAGCTCGACGAAGCCGATCACCGACGCGAGCGCCGTGCCCTTGATCACCTGCACGAGAAAGCCCACCGTGGGTGGCACCGCGATGCGCGTGGCCTGCGGCAGGATCACGTAGCGCAGCTGCTCCAGGAAGTCGAGCGCGAGGCTCACCGCGGCTTCCCATTGCCCGCGGGGAATCGACGCGACGCAGCCGCGCCAGATCTCGGTGAGGAACGCGCTCGTGTACAGCGTCAGCGCCAGCGCCGCGGCGAACCACGGCGACGTCTGGATGCCGAACAGCGCAATCCCGAAGTAGGCGAGGAAGAGCTGCATCAGCAACGGCGTGCCCTGGAACAGCTGCACGTAGCCCGCCACAAACGCGTGGGACCGCCGCCCGCCCCACAGCCTCAGGACCAGCAGCGCCGCGCCGACGAGCCCGCCGCCGACGAACGCGATCAGCGACAGCACGACGGTCCAGCGCGCGGCCAGCAGCAGGTTGCGGACGATGTCCCAGAGCGTGAAATCGACCATCGCGGTATCAGAGGCGCCCGAACAGGAAGCGCGGCCCGGCCCAGTTCAGCACGCGCCGCAACCCGATTGCGAGGCCGAGGTAAATCGCGGTGGCGATCAGGTAGGCCTCGAACGCGCGGAAGTTGCGGCTCTGGATCAGGTTGGCGGCGAACGACAGGTCCTCGGTCGAGATCTGGCCGCACACGGCGGAGCCGAGCATCACGATGACGATCTGGCTCGTCAGCGACGGCCAGACCTTGCGCAATGCCGGGGGCAGCACGACGCGCGTGTAGATGTGCCAGCGGTTGAGCGCCAGCGACTCCGCCGCTTCGATCTGCCCGCGCGGCGTGGCCATCAGTCCCGCACGCACGATCTCGGTCGCGTAGGCGCCGAGGTTGACGACCATCGCCAGGATCGACGCGAACGTCGGCGACAGCCGGACGCCCAGGATCGGCAGCCCGAAGAAGATGAAGAACAGCTGCACGATGAACGGCGTATTGCGCACGAGCTCGACGTAGGTGCCGACGATCCAGCGCAACCATCCCGGTCCTTCGGAGCGCGCCCACGCGCAGGCCACGCCCACCGCGCCGCCGACGAGTGCGGACACGGCAGTGAGGCCGATCGTCACCAGCGCCCCGCGCAGCAGCAGCGGCCACTGCGCCAGGACGGCACCGAAGTCGAACGTCATCGCGCGCGCTTACTGCGGCAGGTCACCGGCCGGGCGGCCGAGCCACTTCTGCGCCAGCTTGTCGAGGTCGCCGGACTTCTTGGCCGCGATCAGGATTTCGTTGATCTTGAGCCGCAGCTTGTCGTCACCCTTGGCCACGCCGATGAAGTTCGGCGAGTCCTTGAGCAGCAGCTTGTACTCGGCGTCGAGGCCCGGGTTGCGCGCCATCATGTTCCCGGCGACCGACGCGCCGGTCGCGATCAGCTCGACCTGGCCCGCGACGAACGCGGACACCGTCGCGTTGTTGTCCTCGAAGCGCTTGATGTCGGCACTCGGCGGCGCGATCTTCGTGAGCTCCTGGTCCTCGATCGCGCCGCGGGTGACGCCAATCGACTTGCCGGCGAGGTCGGCCGGCGACTTCACGACGAGCTTCTTCCCGCCGAAGATCGCCTGGTAGAACGGCGAGTACGCGACCGTGAAGTCGATGACCTTCTCGCGTTCCGGGTTCTTGCCGAGCGTCGAGATGACGATGTCGGCCTTCTTCGTCTGCAGGTACGGAATGCGGTTGGCGCTCGTCACCGGCACCAGCTCGGCCTTCACGCCCAGCTTCTCGGCGATGTACTTGCCGGTGTCGATGTCGAGGCCTTGCGGCTGCATGTCGGTGCCGACGAAACCGTACGGCGGGAAGTCGGTGGGAATCGCGATCACGATCACCTTCCTGGCCATGATCGTGTCGAGCGTGTCCTCGGCGTGTGCGGCCGGCGCGGCGAATGCCAGCGCCAGTGCAGCGGCGGATACGATGCGGGTGATGGTCTTCATGCGGGCTCCTTGCTGGGGCGGGTTTGCGAACGGGGAGGGCGCGCGGACGCGTGGCGCGGTCCGCGGCGTCGCGGGGAGGGGTTGGGCGGTGCGCTGGAGGCGCCTACCGGCGCCAGCGCATCGCGCAACTGCGTGAGCGGGTCAACCGTGGTTTCGCGGCGCAGCCCTTGTTGCACGTGGCCGATATGCGCTTCCATCAACGCCGACGCGTGCTCGTGATCCCCGCGCGCGAGCGCATCGACGATCTCGACGTGCTCGGCGCAGCTGTCCGCGGCGTCGTGCGTGGACTGGTACAGCATCGCGATCAGCGTCGTGCGCGCAGTCAGGTCGCGCAACACGTCGGCGAGCAGCCCGTTGCCCAGGCACTCCGCCAGGCACACGTGGAAATCGCCGAGCAGGAAGCTGCGCAGTCCGACGTCGTCACCGCGCAGCGCGGCGCGCTCGCGCGCGATGTGGGCGCGCAGTCTCGTAACGGTTGCGGCATCGACGTCCTGCGTGGCACGCAGCAGGCCGAGCTCCACGATCCGGCGCGCGGCAAACGCCTGCTCGGCGTCCGCCAGCGACGGCTCGATCACGTACCAGCCACGACGCGTGCTGACGGTGATGACGCCGCGCTCGGACAGTCGCGTCAGCGCTTCGCGCACGACGGTGCGGCTGACGCCGAAGATCGTCGCCAGCTGCTGCTCGCCGAGCCGCATGCCCGGCGCGATGCGGCGCGCGAGGATGGCCTCGACAACCCGGTCGGCGATGTGCGACGACGACGCTTGCATGCGTGCTGCTTTGCAGCATCCATGCCATCGCTCGCGCGAGGCGGACGCGCGTAGCGCGGATGCCGCCGCGGCAGCGTGCGTGCCGGATGTCCGCAACACGAAAATCGCGTTATGCACTCGTGACTTGTGGCGCAGAGTTAATCCCCGGCTTGCCGGTCGCGGACGCGCCGCCGCTTGCATGCAACGGTGGTGTACCGGCACGGTGCACGCGGCCTGTCGGCACCAGCGTGGGGACCGGGACCCGCGGTTGCACCGCAATGGATCGACCCGCTACAGCGGAACGAACCGGGCAGGCGTCTTGGCGTACAGGCGCAACAGCATCCGCGTGATGTCGATGTCGAACGGATCGTCGCGGCGCGTGACGTCCGCGAGCAAGGCCACGCCGTCGTCGTCGTGGGCGGTGCCCAGCCATTGCCAGTCGCGGACCACGTGGATGTCGACGCGCTCGCCATCCTGCTCGACGACCGCGGCCGCGCGGGCGAAGGGCCAGCGCGGTATGGCGACCGGCGCGAGGGCGGCACGCAGTCGTGCGTCGTGTTCCGTGGCCGCTTCGGCGCCGACGCATGCGCCACGGCAGCGGCCCAGTTGCCGCGCAAAGCACGGACCGTCGCGGCGTTCCAGCTTGAGCCGGGTGAGGCAGAGCTCGTGTTCCGTCGCCAGCGCACGCAGGTGCTCGCGGGCCGCGCGCCGCGACCCGAACGGGCCGAAGTCGCCGCCCAGCGCCTGCGCGTCCAGGTCCGCGGCGACGCGAAATGCGAGTTCGCCGACGTCAGTGCCTTCCGGCCAATGCAGCACGCCGGCGTCGGCCTTGCGGCGCAAGGCCCGATTGTGGGCGGGCAACATCGCCTTCACGGCTGCCGCCTCGTGCAGCAGCGCTCCGAACTCGCCGGCGGTGACGTCGTATTCCAGCCGGGTCATCTCGGCGGAAAGCCGCAGGTCGGTTTCGCTGCGCCAGTCGGACGAGAAATGCGCGCCGACGCGCTCGCGCAGGTTGCGCGCCTTGCCGATGTACAGCGGCAGCGCATTGGCGCCGTAGAACCGGTAGACCCCCGGGGCCTCCGGCAGCGCATCCACGAGGTCCGGCGGCAAATGCGAGGGAAGGCTCGGAATACGGAGGATGCCTTTGGCGACGCGCGCGATCGCGTCCGCGTCGTGCAGCCGATACAGCGCCTGTATGAACAGCCACAGCGCCTCGGCGTCACCGAGCGCGCGATGGCGGTGGGCCACGTCGAGCCCGTGGCGCGCGATGATCGCGTCGAGGCCGTGGCCCTCGGCATCGGGCTCGAGGCGCCGCGACAATTTCACCGTGCACAACGGCCGCGCGCGGAACGGACGCCCCGTGCGCTCGAACGCGTGCTTCAGGAAGCCGAAGTCGAAGCGGGCGTTGTGCGCGACGAACACGCGATCGGCGAGCCGCGCCGCAATCGCCGCCGCCAGCGTCGAGAACGTCGGCGCGGCGCGCACCATCGCATCGGTGATGCCCGTCATCGCCTGGATCTCGGGCGGGATGGGGATCTCCGGGTCCACCAGCGACGACCAGCGTTCGACTGCAGGGTCGGACCCGGCCGCCAGGTCGACAGTGACGATCCCGACCTCCGTGATCCGGTCGGCGGCCGCACGCATCCCGGTGGTCTCGAGGTCGACGAAGGCCAGGCGGGTGGCGAACACGGGGGTTGACGTCAGAACGATCGTTCGCTATGGTACTCCAATGGCGAACGATCGTTCCTATCTCGGCTCACTGCAGGATTACTACGCGCGGCATCGCGCGCTGCCGTCGTACGCGTCCATCGGCGGCCTGCTGGGCCTCAAGTCCAAGTCTTCGGTCGCCGCGCTCGTCGCGCGGCTCAAGCTCGCGGGTTACCTCGAGTCCACGCCGGACCGGCGCCTCGCGCCCACCAAGCGCTTCTTCGCGCGGCCGCTTGCCGCGTCGCCCGTTCGCGCCGGCCTGCCGCAGGCGGTAGAGGACGACGTCGCGGACACGCTGACGCTCGACGACTACCTGGTCCCGCATCCGTCGAACACAATCTTCATCACGGTGAAGGGCGATTCGATGATCGACGCGGGTATTTTCGAAGGCGACCTCGTCGCCGTCGAAAAGCGCGCCTCGGCGCGGCAGGGCGAGATCGTCGTCGCCATCGTGGACGACGAGTTCACGTTGAAGCGGCTGGACGTGGAGAACGGCCGCTTCATCCTGCGCGCCGAAAACAAGGCTTATCCGCCCATCCGCCCGGAAGGCGCACTGGAAATCTTCGGCGTGATGACGGCGCTCGTGCGCAAGCTCTGACGCATCGCTGCCCACGTCCGCACCGTCACGTGGCGGTGTCGGCGGCCACCTCCACCAGGCAATCGTAGAACGTCGCGGCGCGACCCATGTCGGTCAGCGCCTGGCCGGTCACCTGGTTCGCATTGCGGCCATCAGGGGAAAGCTTGCGCCACCAGATCGACGGCGCCACCGCCACGCCCGGCTTGACGCGGTCCGTCACGTGCAGGCGCGCCGCGAACGCGCCGCGGTCGTTGTGCACGCGGACGCGGTCGCCTTCGGACAGCGCGCGCGACGCCGCGTCGTCCGGATGCAACCAGACGCGCGGCTCGCGCTCCTCCGCCAGGAACGTCGGCAGGTTCGCGAACGACGAATTCAGGAAGTTGCGCGCCGGCGGTGAGATGAACGCCAACGGGTAGCGCCTGGCGAGTGCGGGCGCGGTGGCCGCCGACTCGCGCGGCGGCACGTAATCCGGCAGCGGATCCGCGCCCTGTGCCGCGAGCGTGGCCGAGTGGAACTCGCAGCGGCCGGAGCGCGTCGGGAAGTTGCCTTCGGCAAATGGCGCATAAGGCGTGGGCACGTTGAGGCGCGCGTGGCCCTGCTGCTTCAAACGGTCCCAGTCGATGCCTGCCATGCGCGGGTCGTCGCGACGGAACGCCTGGCGCGCGAGGTCGTCATCGCTGTCGGCGAAGCAGGGCTCGTCGAAGCCCATGCGCGCCGCCAGCCGGCGGAACAATTCGGTGTTGGCCAGCGCCTCGCCCCGCGGCGCGATCGACGGGTTGTTCGCCGTCACGTACAGGTGACCGTACGAGTTGTGGATGTCCGTGTTCTCGAGGTGCGTCGTCGCGGGCAGCAGGATATCCGCGTAGTCCGCCGTGTCGGTGCGGAAGATCTCGTGCACGACGCAGAACAGGTCGTCGCGTGCGAGCCCGCGCTCGACTTTCGCGGACTCGGGCGCGACGGCCAGCGGGTTGCTGTTGTAGACGAACAGTGCCTTGATCGGATGCGCCGCATCGTTCAGCGCATCGCCGATCGCCGACATGTTGACGGTACGCGGCGTGCCGCGAATCAGGTCCGGGCGCTCGAGCGCTGCGCCATCGACGGGAAACGTCCCGGACGACGACAGCAGCGCGCCGCCCGCCGGATGGCGCCATGCGCCGACCAGCGCGGGCAGGCACGCGACGGCGCGCACCGCATTGCCGCCACCCGCGTGGCGCTGCATGCCGTAGTTGAGGCGGATGGCTGCCGGATTGCGGGTGCCGTAATCGTGCGCGAGCCGCTCGACGGTCGAAGCCTCGATGCCGCACAGCGTCGCGACGCGGGAGGGCGTGAACGTCGCGGCGCGCGCGGCCAACGCGTCGTAGCCGACCGTGTACCGCGCCACGTAGTCCTGGTCGACGAGCCCGTCGCGGATCAGCACGTGCATGAGCCCGAATGCGAGCGCGGCATCGGTGCCCGGCATCACCGCCACGTGCTCGTGGCACTTGTCGGCCGTCGCGCTTCGGTACGGGTCGATCGCGACGAGCCGCGCACCGCGGCGCTTGGCCGCCTGCGCACGCGCCCAGAAGTGCACGTTGGACGCCACCGGGTTGCTTCCCCAGATCAGGATCAGCTCGCTTTCGGCATAGGCCTCGACGTCCATCCCGACGGTAGCGCCGATGACCGACACCCATCCGGCCTTGCCGGCGCTGGCGCAGATCGTCCTGTCCAGCAGCGCGGCGCCCAGCCGGTGGAAGAAGCGGCGGTCCATCGACCCGTATTGCAGCAGGCCCATGTTGCCGGCATAGCTGTAGGGGACGATCGCGTCGGCACCGTCCGTCGCGACGATCGCGCGGAAGCGGTCCGCGATCGTGTCCAGCGCCTCGTCCCAGCTGATCCGCTCGAAGCGGGCGCCCGGGCCTTTGGGGCCGGTACGCCGCAGCGGGTGCAGGACGCGGTCCGGCGAGTACGTGCGCTCCAGGTAACGCGCGACCTTCGTGCAGAGCACGCCGGCGGTAGGTGGGTGGTCCGGCGCACCCCGGAGCGCGATGGCGCGTCCGTTCTCGACGGTCACGTGCATCGCGCAGGTGTCGGGGCAGTCGTGCGGACAGGCGCCGCGGACGATCGTGGGGCCGGGGAGGGAAGCGTCACGGACGTCGAGCGGCATGCCGCCATTTTACTGCGCCGTCCGACGGCACCGGAGGCGTCGCGCGGAAGCGGCTACTGCACGGTACAACGTGCGTTGCGCAAGCCGACACGCGCCTTGTTACCCATTTCCCAACAAGCACTTGCGTGCGACCGACCAGCGGCGCCCGGCGTTGGCACGGTTGCTGCAGAAGGGTGTGGCGAACGGGGCGAATCAACCCGCCAACCGGACAGGAGACCATCGTGAACTACACGCACTACGACTATCTCGAACTGCCGCCCGGGGCATCGCTGGCACGGATCGAGGCGGCGTATGCCCAGATCCTCGCGCGCTTCGACGCCGGCGTGACGCAGAACCGGGACGACCTCTCGCTGCTCGTGCGCCGGATCCACGCGGCCTACGAGGTCCTGCACGACGACGGTGCCCGCAAGGCCTACGACGAGCTGCTCGACGCGCAGGCCCAGCAGGCCGACGCCGAGCTGAAAGCGGACCTCGACCGCCAGGTCGTGCGCCCGCTGCGTCGCGTGCAGGAGGTCCCTGCAACGCTCAACACCGCCTTTTCCGCGCTGGCGGCCTGATCGGTTTCCAACGGTCGCCGGGAAGCGTCAAACACTTCCGTAACTGCTACCAGCGATGCGGTCGGCGACCACCTCCTACACCTGGACACACCGCGCGCAACCACGCGCGCATCGCGTCCCGGCGATCCAACCGCGGCGCGTGCCTGTCGCAGGGCCGGCCGGCCCGCAGACCCGTCGCATCCCGGGACGTGCCGCGCCGTGCATGCAACCCGCGCGCGACCGCGCGGTCGCCCATGACGCCGGCCGCCACGCACCTCGGCGTCATCGCAACCCGCCCACGCCGCGCGGCTTCGTTCCGCTCATCAAGCACTGACGCCCGGCGACCGACCCGCAACGAACTCACACCGACCACGACGATGGAACGCTGCCAGGAGTGCCAGTTCTTCGAATCCCAGAACGGTGCCGCATCCGTGCAGGGGCTGTGCCGTCGCCATGCGCCGTCGCTGTCGCCGCTCAACGCCAAGCCGTACATGATCGAAGGCGTGTGGCCCACCGTGCGGACCGACGACTGGTGCGGCGAATGGCGCACGCTCGCCCGGCGTGCTGAAGCACGGCCGGCCGAAGTGCTCAATGCGATCTCGGCCAACGGCGCGATGACACCACGCGTGACCGCGTTGCCGACGCCGCCGACGGCCGCGTCGGCGCCGGCTGCACTGGCCATCGGCCGGGCACTCGGCGGCAACGACTGACGACCGCGCAGTCGCGCCGCTCAGGCGCCCTCGACGACCACCATCTTCACGTCCGCGGCGCCGGTGCGCGCCGCGATCGCCGCGCCGTACTCGGACGAGCGGTGCCATGCGACGGCCGCCTCGATCGAATCGAACTGCAGAACGACGAGGCGCTTGGGATTCCACGCGCCTTCCAGCACCTGGCTGCGGCCGCCCCGCGCGAGGTAGCGGCCGCCGTGCGCGGGGATCGCGACCTGCGCGAGCTGCTTGTACTGGTCGTAGCGGACGGGGTCGGTAACGTCGATGTCGACGACGACGTAGGCGGTCATGCGCGAATCTCCAGGGTGAAGGAGCCGGCATCATAAGCCGGGATACGATGCGCGTTCGATGAACGCTGTCGTCCACGCGGCCTTCGCGGCCGGCATTCCCGTCGTCACACCCAACAACCGGCTCGCGCGCGCGGTGGTCGCGGCGTACGACCACGCCCAGCGCGCGGCGGGCAACGTGGCGTGGCCGAGCGCACGCGCACTGCCCTGGGGTGCGTTTGTCGCGACGCTGTGGCAGGACGCGGTCGCGCAGGGTGTCGCCACGCCGCCGTTCGTCGTGCTCGACGACGACCAGGCGCAGGTGCTGTGGGAACGCGCGGTCGACGATGATGCGGCGCTGCTCGACCGCCGCGGGGCCGCCGCGCTGGCCGCCGCTGCGTGGGTGCGCTTCCATGCCTACGCGCGCACGGGCGAGCACGTGGCCGCGCTGCCGACGCGTGGCGACGACCAGGCGGCCTTCGTGCGCTGGGCGCGTCGCTATGAGCGAGCGCGGGATGCGCTGCCTGCGCGCGATGCCGCGACGTTGCCCGGGGCGCTGATCGACGCCTGCCGCGACAACACGTGGCTGCGCGGTCGCGCGGCCTGTTGCGCAGGCTTCGTCGACATGACGCCATTGCAGAGACGCGTGCTGGAAGCGTTGGTGCAGGCCGGCATGGACGTGCGGGAAGCCGCCGGCCCGGCGACCGGCGATCCGGCGTCGCCAGTGCCGCGGCGCGCCGCGTTCGTCGACGCGCGCACGGAATTGCGCGCGGCGCTCACATGGGCGCGCGACGTGGTCCTCGCGCAGCCGGGAGCCACCGTGGCGTTGACGGTGCCCGACCTCGCGGCGCGCCGCGACGAAGTGATCGCATGCGCCGACGAGGTGCTCTGTCCGCAACGCTTCCTCCCGGGCGGGCTCGCGCTGCCGCGGTCCTGGAACATGTCGCTCGGCACGCCGCTCGCTGGCGACCCGCTGGTGGTGCCGGTGCTGGATCTCCTTGCGCTGATGACCGACGGGCTGCCGCTGCCGCGCGCGGCCGCGCTGCTGTGCACGCCGTTCCTAGTCGGCGGAACCCAGGCGGCGGCACGTCGCGCGGGCGCGGAGCGCGCCTGGCGCGGCGACAACGTGCACACGGTGACGGTGCGGCGGCTGCAGGCGACGCTCGGCGCGGACGATCCACTGACGGGCGCGCTCGATCGCATGCGCGCGCTGCTGCCCCGCGATGTCCGCCAGGCGCCCGCCGCGTGGGCGCGCGCGTTGTCCGACGCGTTGGGCGCAGCCGGCTGGCCCGGGCCGGCACCGCTCGATTCGCAGGCCTACCAGACGTGCGAGGCATTCGAGGCGTTGCTGCGGCGCCTGGCGACGCTCGGCGTCGTGCAGTCGCACGGGTCCCTCACCGAGGCAGTGGGCATGCTGCGCGCGCTCGCGCAGCGTGCGCTGTTCCAGCCCGAGCGTCCGCGCGCCCCGGTCCAGGTACTGGGGGTACTGGAAGCGGCGGGGCTCACGTTCGACGCGCTCTGGATGACAGGCATGGGCGCCGATGCATGGCCGTTGCCGACGGCGCTCGATCCGCTGCTGCCACCGGCATGGCAGCGCGCGCGGGGGGATCCGGCCTCCGCGCCCGCACTGGCCCTCGCGCGTGCCGAACGCATCACGGCGCAACTGGTGGCGAGCGCGCCCCAGGTCGTCGCGAGCCATGCGACCGGCGACACCGAGCCCGCATTGCCGGTGTCGGCGCTGTGCGCGTGGCCGCTCGATGCGACGCTGGCGCCAGCCGGCGCCTCGTGGTTCCAGCGGGTCGCGGCGCGCGCTCCCGTACTCGAGTCACTGCCGGACACGACGTTGCCTGCGTTGCCGGCCTACAGCCGTGCGCGAGGCGGCGTGCGCGTCGTCGCGCTGCAGAGCGATTGCCCATTCCGCGCTGCGGCCACGTTGCGCCTCGACGCACAGCCGTGGCCCGGCGTTGCCTGGGGGCTGTCGCCGCTCGAGCGGGGCAGTGTGCTGCACGCGGCGCTGAAGCACTTCTGGGACGCCACGGGCGACCACGCGACGCTCGTCGCACTGCTCGCCGACCCACCCGCGCTCGCGGCGCGCATCGACGCCGCGGTACGCCATGCACACGCGACGGTGCCGGCGACCCGCTGGGACGAGTTACCGCCCGCCGTCGCGCGTGCCGACCGGCAGCGACTCGTCTCGTTGATCGACCGCTGGCTGCGCACCGTCGAGGCTGCGCGGCCACCGTTCGCGGTCGTGCAGACCGAGCTTGCGCGGGTGCTGAAACTCGGCACGCTCGAGCTCGCGCTGACGATCGACCGGCTCGATCGCGTAGGCGCGGCCAGCGATGCCGTCCCAGCTGCCGACGACGTCACGACGGTTGAGGACGACGCACCGCTCGCCATCATCGACTACAAGAGCAACGTCACAGTGTCACCGCGGTACTGGTTGCTCGCGCGCCCGCTCGCGCCACAGGTGGGCCTGTACGCGCTGGCCACGCGCGCGGCGGATGCGACGGCGCGCGTCGGGGCCCTGGCTTACGCGGAGGTGAAGCCGGGCAAGCTTGCGATGCGCGGCATCGCGGACGCGTCCGTCGCGTGGAAAGGCCTCAAGCCTGCCACTGACGTCGGGGCCGGCACGTTCGCCAGCGTGCACGACGCGCTGGACGACGTCGCGAAACGCTATGCCGCGCTCGCGACGGAGCATCAGCAAGGCGCAGCGGCCGTGGCCCCGCGCGGGATCAAGCGGCCATGCAAGCAGTGCGAGTTCAAGCCGCTGTGCCGCATCGGGAGCGCCGTGCCGGATGACGATGACGACGCCGACGACGAGGCGGACGCATGAGCGCCGATAGCGCAGACGCGCAGCGTATCGCGCAGGACGAGGCCGCGCGCGAGGGCGCGCTCGACGCGGGTCGTTCGTGGCTCGTCCAGGCGCCCGCCGGCTCCGGCAAGACCGAACTGCTCGTACAACGGATGCTCGTGCTGCTTGCGCATGCGCGCGAACCCGAGCGCGTCGTCGCCGTGACGTTCACCGACAAGGCCGCGCGCGAGATGCGGGCGCGCGTGCTGCGTGCGCTGGGCGACGCGGCGGCGCAGAGCGCCGCCGACACGCCGCACCGCGCGCGTACGCTGGCGACCGCGCGAG
This sequence comes from Pseudomonadota bacterium, assembly GCA_018241745.1. GTDB lineage: Bacteria > Pseudomonadota > Gammaproteobacteria > Burkholderiales > Casimicrobiaceae > VBCG01. The sequence continues at coordinate 16,997 of JAFEDG010000016.1, read as the reverse complement.
CGGTGCTCGCCCGCGATGCGCAGGAAGGCTGGCACCTGTTGGCGTCGCCGTCGCGGCTCGCGATCTCGACACTCGATGCGCTCGCCGCGCGGATTGCGGCACAAGCGCCGGTCGCGAGCCAGTTCGGCCGCAAGCCGGCCGTGCTGCCCGACGCGCGGCCTTTGTATCGGCAGGCCGCTCGCGACGCGCTCGCGGCCGCGGCGGGCGACGACCCGTCGTGGCAGACATTGCTGCTCCACTTCGACAACAACGCGAATCGCGTTGTCGAGCTGGTCGCGGGGCTGTTGGCGCGGCGCGATCAATGGCTGCCGACCCTCGCCGGCGTGGATCCGGATGCCGCGCGCGTGCACCTCGAAGCGACGCTGGCGGAAGAGGTCGCCGAGGTCCTGGCCGACCTGGCGCAACGCGTGGCGTCGACGGTATCCACGTCCGCAGACGACGTCGCCGACACCGGCAGCGACGACAGGACGGATCTCGTGGCCGAGTGGCGTGCATTGCTCGCCTATGCGGCGCAGACGCTGGCGACGGCGCCGGAAGCGGTCCCCGATGCGACACTGCTGCGCGAGGCCGCAGAGGCCGACGACCTGCTGGCGGGCGACGCCGTCGCACTGCCGCGGTGGCGAGCGTTGGCGCGCTGGCTGCTGACGGACAAGGGGGTCGTGCGGGCGACGCTGAAGGTGACGCAAGGCATCCCCGCCGCAGGTTCGGGGGCCGGCAAGGCCGAGCGTGCCACGTGGAAGGCGCGCGCCGACGCATGGCTCGCGCGCGTGCGGGCAGTGCCTGCGCTGGCCGAAGCACTGGCCTTCGCGCGCAACCTGCCGGACCCGGTGTACAGCGGCGAATCGCGCGCGCTGATCGACGCGCTGCTGCGGCTCCTGCCCGGCGTCATCGCGGCGCAGCTGCGCGTGACGTTCGCCGCGACCGGCCAGTGCGACTTCCCGGAAGTGACGCTGCGCGCGCTCGAGGCACTCGGCACCGAGGACGCGCCGAGCGACGTGCTGCTTGCGCATGACCTCGCGATCGACCATCTGCTGGTCGACGAATTCCAGGATACGTCGCGCCTGCAATGGCTGCTGCTGACGCGGCTCACGGCAGGGTGGGTCGCAGGCGACGGACGCACGATCTTCGCAGTCGGTGACCCGATGCAGAGCATCTACGGGTTCCGCGAAGCGGACGTCGACATCTTTGTCGAGTCGGCGCGCCAGGGCATCGTCGCGGGCGTCCCGGTCGAGGTCGCGCAGCTTGCCCGCAACTTCCGTTCACAGGCGCGCCTCGTCGCGGCGGTGAACGACGCTTTTCCGCGCGTGATGGCCGACGTGCATCGGCTGCGTTCGCCCGACGTCCCGTTCGCCGCCGCGGCGCCGGCACGCGATGCGCGCGACGACGACGTCACGTTCGAGTGCGCGCAGGACGCCGACGACGAGGCACGCATCGTCGTCGGCCGCGTCCGTGCGGCGCTGGCGGCGGACGACACCGGCGACGTCGCGATCCTCGTGCGTGCGCGGCGTCACCTGGAAGCGATCCACGACGCGCTGCGCCGCGCAGGCATCGCGGGTGAAGCCGTGCGCATCGAGTCGCTGGCCGAGCGGCCGGTGACGATGGACCTCGCGTCGCTCGTGCGTGCGCTGACGCAACCCGCCGATCGTCATGCATGGCTCTGCGTACTGCGTGCTCCGTGGTGCGGCCTGCGACTGCCGGACCTGCTGCGGATGGCGGATGCCGGCGCGGAGCGCGCAACCCCGATCGGCGAGCTCCTGCGCGCCGGTGCCGCATTGCCGGCACTGAGCGACGACGGTGACCGGCGTATCCGCCGCCTGCGCGCCGCGCTTGACGATGTCCTGCATATGCCGCAGCAAGCGCTCGTCGAGCGCGTCCGTGCCGCGTGGAACGCGCTGGGGGGACCGCTTGCCTACGGCAGCGATGCGGCGGGACAGGGTGTCGACGAGATCGCGTCGGAAGCCTTCTTCACGCTGCTCGCCGCGCATGCGCGCGGAGGCTCGCTGGACGACCACGACCTGTTCGCCGACGCGGTCGCCGACCTGCGCGCCGACCCGCCGGGCGGCGGGGCGCGCGTGCGGCTGATGACGCTGCACGCCGCGAAAGGCCTCGAGTTCGATACGGTCATCCTGCCCGGGCTCGCCGCGCGACCTCGCGGGACGGAGATGCCGCTGATGCGCTGGCGCCAGCGCGACGGCCGCCTGTTGATGGCCACGCCACGGGAAAGCCTTGCCGATGACCACGATCCGATCGACCGCTACCTGCGCGACGCCCACGGTCGTGACGAGGCTGCCGAACTCGTCCGGCTGCTGTATGTCGCGTTCACGCGCGCACGCGAGCGGCTGCACCTCGTCGGGACGCTGCGCAGCGAGCCGGGCGGGGAAGGCGGCGCGCGTCGCTGGCGCCGCGCCGCGCGTGGCACGGCACTATCAACGCTGTGGCCGGCCCTGCAAGCGCGGCTGCCTGCCGTTCCGGAGGGCGACGATCCCGTCGCGGACGCGACCGCGCCGCCCGACATCCCCCCGCAGCCACTGCGCCGCCTGCCGGCCGGGTTCGAGCCGTTGGCCGGCGTGACGACGGAGCCATTGCTCGTGGCCCCCGGCGAGCGGGCGAGCGAAACCGATCCGGTCGCGGCGCCCGTCTACGACTGGGCGCTCGCCGGGGCGGCCGCCATCGGCACGGCGGTGCACCGCGTGCTCGCCGAAATCGGCAGCGAAGGCCTCGCGGCATGGTCGTCCGCGCGCATCGATCGCCTCGCACCGCGCATCGACGCGGACCTTGCGATGGCCGGGCTCGACGACGAAGCACGACGGACGGGCATCGCCCGCGTCCAGGACGCATTGCGGCGCACCCTCGCGGACGGACGCGGACGCTGGTTGTTCGCGCCCTCGCACGCCGACGCGGCCAGCGAGTACGCGGTGACGTTCGTCGACGGCGGCGAGGTGCGCCACTGGGTGATCGACCGTACGTTCGTCGACGGCGATACGCGGTGGATCGTCGATTTCAAGACCGGTGCGCACGAGGGCGGGGGGCGCGACGCCTTCCTCGCCAGCGAGCGCGAACGGCACATGCCCCAGTTGCAGCGCTACGCGCGTGCGATGGCCGCGCTCGACCCGCGACCGCTGCGGCTCGCGCTGTATTACCCGTTGCTCGGCGCGCTCGTCGAGATCACGGACACGCCGCGGTAGTTCACGAAACCCGCTATAATTCAATGCTTTGCCGTGAATCCTTCACGGCGGCGACGCGGGGCGCACGCCCGCGGTTGCGCCGCCCGCCTGACATGCGCCTCCTCCGCGACCTGCCCGCCACCGCCACGCAGCCGCTTGCGCTCACCATCGGCAACTTCGATGGCGTGCACCGCGGCCACCAGGCGATGCTCGCGCGACTCGTCGAGGCCGCGGAGGACCTCGCGCTCGCGCCGGCCGTGCTGACGTTCGATCCGCATCCGCGCGAGTACTTCGCGCGCAAGCGGGCCGGCGGGACGACGCCGCCGATGCGCCTGTCCGCCCTCCGTGGCAAGGCAGGCGCGTTTCGCGAGGCCGGCGTCGCCACGATGATCGTCGCGCGCTTCGACGATGCGCTCGCGACGCTGGAGGCCGACGCGTTCGTCGACGACGTGCTGGTGCGTCGCCTTGGGGTGCGCTGGGCGCTGGTCGGCGACGACTTCCGCTTCGGTCGCGGCCGCACCGGCGACGTGACACGGCTCCGTGCGCTGGCACGCACGTTCACCGTCGAGGCGATGGCGCCGATCGTCGTCGACGGCGTGCGCGCATCGTCGACGGCTGTCCGCGATGCGCTGGTGGAAGGGCGCTTCGAGGCGGCCACGTCGCTGCTCGGGCGTCCCTACCGGGTCGAAGGACGCGTGATGCATGGGCGCAAGCTCGGCCGGTCGCTGGGCTTTCCCACCGCCAATCTCGCGTTGCGCCACCCGCCGCCGCTTGCGGGCATCTTCGTCGTCACCGTGCACGGGGTTGGCGACGGCCCGCGCGATGCGGTTGCGAGCCTCGGCACGCGGCCGACGATCAGCGACGGCCTCGCGCCGCTGCTCGAAGTACACCTGCTCGACTTCGACGGCGACCTGTACGGACGCCGGCTGGCTGTCGACTTCCTTGCCAAGCTGCGCGACGAAGCGCGGTACGATGACCTTGCGACGCTGAAGGCGCAAATCGCCGCCGACGTCGCAGCCACGCGCCACTGGTTTGCGAGCCGCGCGCGCCACGGAACTGTCCATGCCTGACGAATCCAAGCCCACCGACTACCGCACGACGCTGAACCTGCCCGACACGCCGTTCCCGATGCGCGGGGACCTCGCGCGCCGCGAGCCCGTCTGGGTCAAGGCCTGGCAGGACCGCGACGTGTACGGCGCCATACGCAAGGCCAGCGCGGGCCGGCCGCGCTTCGTGCTGCACGACGGGCCGCCGTACGCGAATGGCGACATCCACATCGGCCACGCGCTGAACAAGATCCTCAAGGATCTCGTCGTCAAGAGCCGCACGCTGGCGGGCTTCGACGCGCCCTACGTGCCCGGGTGGGATTGCCATGGCATGCCGATCGAGGTGCAGATCGAGAAGACGCATGGCAAGCACCTGCCGGTGGCCGAGACGCTGCGGCTGTGCCGCGCCTATGCAACCGAGCAGATCGGCCGCCAGAAGACGCAGTTCGAGCGCCTGGGCGTGCTCGGCGACTGGGACCATCCGTACACGACGATGAACCCGGCCAACGAGGCCAACGAGATCCGCACGCTGGGCAGGTTGCTGGAGAAGGGGTTCCTGTACCGGGGACTCAAGCCCGTGAACTGGTGCTTCGATTGCCAGAGCGCGCTCGCTGAAGCGGAAGTCGAGTACGAGGACCGTACCGACAGCGCCATCGACGTCGGCTTCAGGGTCGACGCGGAGGATCGCGCGCGCTTGATGCAGGCGTTCGGCCTCGCAACGCCGCCATCCGGGGACGTGTACGCGGTGATCTGGACGACGACGCCGTGGACCATTCCGTCGAACCAGGCGCTGAACGCGCATCCCGAGTTCACGTATGCGCTGGTCGAGACGCCGCGCGGCCACCTGATCCTCGCCGCGGAGCTGGTCGAGGCATCGTTGAAGCGCTTCGGCCTCACTGGCACGGTGGTGGCCACGACGAAGGGCAGCACGCTCGAGAACATACGCTTCCGCCATCCGCTCTACGACCGCGCATCGCCCGTGTATCTCGGCGATTATGTGACGCTCGATGCCGGGACCGGCCTCGTCCACTCGGCGCCGGCCTACGGCATCGAGGACTTCCAGTCGTGCCGCCGCTACGGCCTGCGTGACGAGGACATCATCAACCCGGTTGGTGACGACGGCGTGTTCGCGGCCGACCTGCCGCTGTTCGGCGGCCTCAGGATCTGGGACGCGAATCCCAAGATCGTGGCGGCGCTCGCCGATGCCTGCGCACTGTTCCACAGCGCAAAGCATGCGCACAGCTACATGCATTGCTGGCGGCACAAGACGCCGATCATCTATCGCGCGACGACGCAGTGGTTCGCGGGCATGGACGACGTGCCCGGCTACCACGGCACCAAGCCGCCGACCACGTTGCGCACGCTGGCGCTCGCAGGCATCGAAGCCACGGAGTTCTTCCCGGCCTGGGGCAAGGCCCGCCTGTTCGGCATGATCGCCAACCGGCCCGACTGGACGCTGTCGCGCCAGCGCCAATGGGGCACGCCGCTGCCGTTCTTCGTCGACCGCGCCACCGACGAGCTGCATCCGGACACGCCTGCGTTGCTCGAGCTCGCCGCCGCCAAGGTGGAGCAGGGTGGCATCGAGGCGTGGTTCTCCGCGACGCACGAGGACTTTGGCGTCGACCCGGTCAAATACCGCAAGCTCACCGACACGCTGGACGTGTGGTTCGACTCGGGCTCGACGCACCAGACCGTGATGGGCGGGCCGGACGGCGCGCAGAAGCACCTGGGCACGCACGGTGGTGACACCGCGTTCCCGGCCGACCTGTACCTCGAAGGATCGGACCAGCATCGCGGCTGGTTCCACTCGTCGTTGCTGGTGTCGTGCATGCTGAACGGCGTGCCCCCCTACAAGGGGCTGCTGACGCACGGCTTCACCGTCGACGGCGAAGGCCGCAAGATGTCCAAGTCGAAGGGGAACGTCGTCGCGCCGCAGAAGGTGTCGGACACGCTCGGCGCGGAGATCCTGCGGCTATGGGTCGCGTCGACGGACTATTCAGGCGATCTGTCGATCTCGGACGAGATCCTGAAGCGCGTGGTCGAGAGTTATCGCCGTATCCGCAACACGCTGCGCTTCCTGCTCGCCAACACGAGCGACTTCGATGCGCAACGGGACGCGGTGCCGGTAGCGGACCTGTTCGAGGTCGACCGCTATGCGCTGGCACGTACGCAGCAGCTGGTCGACGCTTGCGTCGCCGACTACGACCGCTACGAGTTCCACCTGGTCGCGCAGCGCGTGCAGACCTTCTGCTCGGAAGACCTGGGCGGGTTCTATCTCGACGTGCTCAAGGACCGGCTCTATACGACGGCCGCCGCCAGCCGCGCGCGCCGCTCGGCGCAGACGGCGCTGTATTACATCCGCGACACGCTGCTGACGCTGATGGCGCCGATGCTGTCGTTCACCGCGGAGGAAGCCTGGGGCATCGTGCATCCGGAAGACCCGAGCATCTTCGTCCGCACGTGGCAGAACCTGGTCCCCACAGTGCCGGATGCCGCGCCGCTCCTTGCGAAATGGCAGCGCATCCTGGCGGTCCGCGCGCAGGTGCTGCGCGATATCGAGGCCGTGCGCCAGACCGGCGCTGTCGGCTCGTCGCTGCAGGCCAACGTCACTGTCACGGCGGAAGGCGAGGATTACGACGCGCTGGCGTCGCTGGGCGACGACCTGCGCTTCGTGTTCATCACGTCGGCGGCCGGCGTGCAGCGTGGCGCCGCGAAGATCGACGTGATGCCGTCGCAAGATGCGAAGTGCGACCGCTGCTGGCACTGGCGCGCGGACGTGGGCGTCGACCCGTCCCATGCGACGATCTGCGGCCGCTGCGTCGCCAACCTGTTCGGCGCGGGCGAGGCGCGTGCCCATGCCTGACGTGCCGCTGCCGCTGCACGCCGGGATTGTCCGCGGCGCACGTGCGACGAGCGGCTTGCGCTGGTTGTGGCTCGCGCTCGCGGTCGTCGTCGTCGACCAGGCGACCAAGGCTGCACTCCAGGCGTGGCTTGCGCCCGGCGAACTGCATCGGTTCACGTCGTTCTTCGCGTTCGTGCTCGCATACAACACCGGGGCGGCGTTCAGCTTCCTGGCGGGTGCCGCCGGGTGGCAGCGCTGGCTGTTCTCGGGCATCGCTGTCGTGGCGGTCGTCCTGATCGTGTTCCTGCTGCGCCGCGGAGGCAGCCGCCTGTTCTGCGCAGGTCTCGCGTTGATCCTCGGCGGTGCCATCGGCAACCTGATCGACCGCGTCGTCCTCGGCAAGGTCGTCGATTTCATCCTGGTCCACTACGAGCAATGGGTGTGGCCAGCCTTCAACGTCGCCGACAGCGCGCTCACCGTGGGCGCGGCGCTGCTGATCGTCGACAGCTTCCGCGTGCGCCATGTCGCCGCGGCCAACGACGCAGAGGCCTGACCGATGAGCGAAATCGTTCTCGCCACGCCGCGCGGCTTCTGTGCCGGCGTCGATCGCGCGATCGCGATCGTCGAGCAGGCGCTCGCGCAGTTCGGCGCGCCCATCTACGTACGGCACGAAGTCGTGCACAACACGTACGTCGTCGACGACCTGAAGCGCAAGGGGGCGATCTTCATCGAGGATCTTGCCGACGTGCCCGCCGGCGCCACGCTCGTGTTCTCGGCCCATGGCGTGCCACGGTCCGTGCGTAACGAGGCGGATGCACGCGGGTTTACCGTGTTCGACGCCACCTGTCCGCTCGTGACCAAGGTGCACGTCGAGATCGCCAAGATGCACGAGCAGGGCTATGCGATCGTGATGATCGGGCACGCCGGCCATCCGGAGGTCGAGGGTACGATGGGCCAGCTCGACGGCGGTGTCCATCTCGTCGAATCGGAGGCGGACGTCGCGAAGCTCACGTTCGCCCCGGAGGCCCGTGTCGCCTACGTCACGCAGACGACGCTGTCGGTCGACGACGCCGCGGGCATCGTGGCGGCGCTCAAAGCGCGCTATCCGGACATCCAGGGCCCCAAGCGCGACGACATCTGCTACGCGACGCAGAACCGCCAGGACGCCGTGAAGGCGCTGGCGGGCGACGTCGACGTCGTGATCGTCGTCGGCAGTCCCACCAGCTCCAACTCGAACCGCTTGCGCGAAGTCGCGGCCAAGCGGGGCTTGCCGTCGTACATGGTCGACTCGGCCGCGGAAGTGAAGCCCGAGTGGCTCGCGGGCAAGTCGCGGATCGGCGTTACCGCCGGCGCGTCCGCTCCGGAAGTGCTCGTGCAGGACGTGATCACGCGGTTGAAGGCGCTCGGCGTCGACACCGTCGTCGAGAAGGCCGGCGTCGTCGAATCCGTCGTGTTCGTGCTTCCGCGCGGGCTCGCGGGCAAGGCGAAGGCCCCGGAAGTCGGGCCGCGGCGCTGACGCCGCACGCGGCGCGTTATCGTTCCGAGGGATCGACCAGCGCGTCCGCGTAACGGCGGAGCGACGCGTTGTAGCGGGGCAAGTGGTGGGACACCGCGTGCAGCGCGATCGACAGTGCTTCGCGGTCGCGCCCGGCGCTGCTGAGCGCCAGCGCAAGGAATGCGGAGGTGGCGTCGCTCCATTCGTCACGCGGCTCCGCCGCGGCGGCCTCGAGCAGGCGGACGGCCTCGGCTACCTGGCCCAGGTTGCGCAGTGAGCTTGCGAGCTGGATCGTCGCGCGGCGCCTGCGGTAACCGTCGAGACCCGCGGCCAGCGCAGCGCGATAGAGCGGCACGGCGCGGTCGGGATGACCGGTAGAGTCCTGCGCACTGCCCAGCTCGAACAGCGCAACCGGATCGCTGGCAGGCCTCTCGCTCGCCAGGACGCGCAGGCGCTCGACGAACGCGTCGGGGGCCATGTCCGTCATCCGTTGCCACAACGCGGCAACGCGCGACTCCCAATCCAGATCAGCCATTGATTACTCGAAGTGCTGTCACCGCGACGACCCGCGGGGGCCATTGCGCTCCGCGCGAAACCACGCCAGCTGCAGCACGAACGCCGCGGCAATCAACACGCACGCCACGGCAGCCACCAGCGCGTGCCGGCCACTTTCGCTCCACGCCCGCGTCAACGCCTCGGCCGCGTACCACGGCAGCAGCAACGTGGCCCACTGGCGGGCACGCCGCGAAGCGCGCATGAGGCCGGGCAACGTCAGCGCCAGCGGGACCGCCTTCAGTACCGTCCACGACAAGCCGGGGCGCATCGGTGCCAGCACGGTTTCCCACAACACGAGCCACACGACCACGGCCAGCGTGGCCAGCAGCGCGGCGCGCGCGACCGGCGGAGGCGCCGCAGCGGGGAGATTCAAGGCGTCAGCCGACGTCGACGAACTCGAACAGCTCGAACCCCGGGCCCTGCTCGACGAGCTTCGTGAGCACGGCGTACCCGGAGCCGCTGCCGCGACGCAGGTTCACCGCTTGCTCGAGCGCGAAAGTACCGGGGGGGACGATCAGCTGCGCGGGCGACGCCTCGGGCGTCGACTCCGTGTCCTCGGGAATCACGACGACCGGGTGCAGCGGGGCGGGCGATGCGTCCTCGGAAGCGGCCACCGCGGCCTCGGGCGCGTCGGACAGGAGTTCGCAGCCGAATTCGAGCGCGCTGGTCTTCAATGTGTTGCGGAACCAGCGCACCATCGCGACCTGCAACGCGTCGCGGCCTTCGACGCGCAACGCGATCAGGTCGCCGATGCGCAAAGTGCACGGCGCGCGATCGACCTGGCGCAACGCATAGCCGGCGGGCGTATGGTTGATCACCTGGCACGCCGTCATCTGCGGCATGCCGGTCGCGGCCGTCGCGTTGCCTGAATGTTGCCCGCGGCTGGATTGCCAGACGCCGTGCAGGCCCGCGCACATCGCGACCCGCGCACGGGACGGCAGCCGGTTGAACTGGCGCGCCGGCGGAATGGCCCACTGGCGCAGCAGCCGCTTCAACAGGTTGATGTACGCGAGGCGGGACGCGGCGTCGCGCTTCACTTCCGGCGGCGTGGCGCCGCCGGCTTCGAGTTTCTGCAGCTCTTCCTCGAGCTGGAACGCAAGGTCGTACGTGAGCAGGAACAGCCGCGAACCTTCGATCGAGCCACCCTTGGCCGCCGAAAACGGCGGAAAGTCGTGGCCGACCGGCACGATGGCGACGGCCTTGGCCATCCTGTGTACCGGCTGGATGTCCGTGAGCTTGGCGACGTGCGCGTGCTCGTGCAGGTAATGAATGACGGTGTTGAGCTGACCGGGATGGAAGCCGTAAGGGTTGGCGAGCGCGAGCAGCAGCGCCTGCACGTAGACGCTCTCCGGGCTCGCGTCGGCTTCGCCGCCGCCGATCGACATCAGGTGCACGCCGCGTTCGCGCGCAAACGCATACACGGCGTGTGCGTCGTGCCACGTTCGTTGCGGCACCGGCGAATAGGACAGGTAGCTCGTCGACAGGATCCGCGCGAAGCACTGCAGGCAGCGCAGGATCAGCGCGGTCAGCATCCGCGTGCCGCCGAGCGGGATGCGGCGCGAGCTTTCACTGGCGAGCAGGTGCTTGTATGCGACGGACAGCTCGTGGGCCAGCGTCAGCGCGGCCTTGGCGGACTCCAGCGCGTCGCCGGTGAGCGGGTGCGACGTGCGCATGAACGTCCGCTCGAGCTGCGGCCACAACGTCAGCGCGGTGTTCCAGTACGCCTCGGCCAGCTCGAGCCGGCGTGCGTCGCTCATCGCGACCCGGTTGGTGGCAGCGAGGGCGTCCCCGATCACGCGCGCGGCCTCCGCCGGGTTGCGCTGCGCGACGAGCGTCAGCCACGGCCCGACTTTGGCAGCCCGCGTCTCCGGCGGGTTGGCGGGCCGCGCTTCCAGCTCCGGCAAGGTCAACGCTAAGGCCATGAATTCTCGTGTACTCGGGCGGGCGCCATTGTAAGGTAAACGGTCCGCAACGTACGCCTCGTGGGCGGTCTTGCCGGTGCCTCTAGCGACATCCGTGCCAACCCTTGCACGGATCGACAAAGGATGCGGCACGCCCTGGGCGGGCGCGACTAGCCGTGCGGCTAGGCCCCAGCCGGCGCCGGTTCCAGGAACTCCGCAACCGCGGCGACTTGGTCGTCCGCCATCAGCATCGGTGCATGGCCGACGCCGGCAAAGGTCCGCACGAGCGCTTTGGGGCCCCGACCGGCCATGGCGTCCAACGTCGCGGCCGTCAGCAGGTCGGACAGCGCACCGCGCAGCACCAGCGTCGGCACGCGGATCGCGTCCCAGACCGGCCACAGGTCGGGCGGGGTCGCCTGGGTGCGGAAGGGCTGCGCGATGCCGGGGTCGTAGGCCATCTGCCAATGGCCGTCCGCGTGCCGCCGCACGTTGGTCGCCGTCACGAACCGCCATTGGGCGTCGGTCAGCGGGCCGAACGGCGCCGACACCTGGCGCACGTACCGCTCGGCGTCCGCGAACGTGGGGAACGAAGGTGCCCCGCCGACATAGCTCGCGATACGCTGGATAGCGGACGCTTCGAGCGCCGGCCCGACGTCGTTGACGACCAGCCGGCGGATCGGCGTACCGGGTTGCGCCGCGAGGATCATGCCGAGCAGGCCACCCATCGACGTGCCGACGTAATCGAGCGACGCGACGCCCGCGCGCGCAAACAGCGCGGTGAGCGCGGTCAGGTACGTCGGGAACGTGTAGTCGTCGGCATTGGGCAGCCATTCGCTGTTGCCGCGGCCGGGCATGTCGACGGCCAGCACCCGGTGCGTGCGCGCAAGGCGCTCCGCCAGCACGTCGAAGTCCCGCGCGTTGCGTGTCAGGCCGTGCACGCAGACGACGACGCGGTCGTTGCCCGGGTCGCCCCACTCGCAGTACGCGAGGCGGTGGAAACCGTGCGCGGACAGGCTCGCGAATGAGCACTCGCGGGGCTGGGTCGCGGTCAGGGCAGGCGTGACGGAGTCGTCTGGCATGGCGTCGTGGTGGAGCGTTATCGGGGACCGATGGTAGCGTGGCCGCGTTGCGGACGTTCACGTCCAGGTGCGGGGGGGCAGGGGCTCGTAGCGCATCGCCTCGCCGTCGAGGAACGCGGCGATCTCGTCGGCGCGCGCCAACGCGTCTGCGCGCCCATGCGCCATGAGGCGGCGGCAGAACGCGGCGTCGAACATCAGGTAGGACATCAGCGTCGATCCGCTGGTGCGCATTGCGCCGAGCCCGGCCAGCAGCGCGCGCACGCCGCGCGGCAGGCGGTCGGCGAAGTCGAGCGCCAGCGCGCCGATGTCGACGGACGGTGTCAGCACCAGCGCGTCGACCCGTCCGGCGTCAACGCCGGTCTGCGCGATGGCTTCGGCCGGAACTTCGCGCAGCAGGCGATTGACGGCGAACAGGCGCTCGAGGTCCGCGGCCAGGTTGTCGAGGAAGATCGACGACAGCGCATGGCTCGCCGTCTGCGCGAATGTCGGATACGGCGCACGATGGTGCCCGCTCGGTGTCGCGCCCAGGAACTGGCCCACGGCGATGACCAGGATCCGGCGCGCGCCGAGATGCAGCGCGGGGGACAAAGGCGCGAGCTGCCGTACCGAGCCATCCATGAAATAGTCGTCGCCGATGGGCGCCGCCGGGAAGATGAACGGGATGGCGGTGGAGGCCATCAGGTGCTCGACGCCCAAGCGTGCGCGTTCGCCGCGACGCCGCGCGCGTTGCCATGGCTTGCGCGTCGTGCCGTCCGCGTAGAACGTCACTGCCTGCCCGGTGCTGTAGCTCGTCGCGTTGATCGCCAGCGCCGCGAGCGTACCGGTCTCCAGGTGCGCGTCGATCCGGTCGAAATCGAGTGCGTGGCGCAGCAGGTGGCGCAGCGGCGCGTTGTCGAGCATCGACAGCGCATCCTGGCGCGAGCGCAGGCCACCGACGACCGACGCGAGCCAGCGCAACCCGGTGCGCGACAGGCGCGCCATGTCGCCGACGTAGACGTCCCCGATTTCCAGCCGGTACCAGAGGCGCCACAGGCCCGCGACACCCCGCCGGAAATCGTCGGCGTGCATCGCGAGTCCCGCCGCGTTGATCGCACCGGCCGACGTTCCGCAGATGATCGGGAACGGGGTTCGCCGCGAGCGGCCGAGGATCTCTGCGATCGCCGCGAGCACGCCGACCTGGTACGCGGCGCGGGCGCCACCCCCGGACAGGATGAGCGCGGTCGTTGCGGAAGAACCGGTGGGCGCCACCGTCGCGTTCACGCGGCGCGCAGCACGCGGTCCAGCATCACCAGCATCGCCGCCGTGGCACCCCAGATATAGCGCTCGCCGAACGGCAACGCCCAGTAATCGCGGCGCACGGCCCCGATCATCCTGTAATGGCGCAGCTGGTTCGCCGGCTCCAGCAGGAAAGCGAGCGGAACCTCGAAGACATCGTCGACCTCGACGGGATCGCGCACGATCGTGAACGGCGGCGTCACCCAGCCCACGACCGGCGTCACGTCGTATCCGCTCACGGTGGCATAGTGCGGCAACTGCCCCAGCACGCTGACGTGCTTGCGGGCGAGCCCGGTCTCCTCGACCGTTTCGCGCAGCGCGGCGTCGATCGCGTCGTGATCACCCGGTTCCACGCGTCCGCCGGGAAAGCTGATCTGGCCCGGATGGTCGGAGAGCGACGCGCTGCGCTGGGTCAGCAGCACGTTCACCGCGTCACCGCGGTCGACGAGTGGCACGAGCACGGCCGCGGAGCGCAGCGGACCTTCGCGGCCCGGCAGGCGGTGGCCGTCGTCGGCGAAGCCGAGCGCGTCGGCGGGCGGCGAGGCGGCGAGGCGCGCCTCGATCCAGGCGCGTTGTGCGGCGGTCGGAAGCGCCAGGAAGGGTAGTGCAGGCATCGCCACGATGATAATCGGCGCCGGTGCTGCGATGCGTCAGCGGGTTTGTTAGAGTGGGTTGCATGACCTCCGTTCCCACACCGTCGCGCGACACCGGCTTGCTGCTGTTCGCGCATGGCTCGCGCGATGCGCACTGGGCGGAGCCGTTTGCACGCCTGCGCGACGTCGTCGCGTCGCGTGGCGTGCCGGCGGTGCTGGGCTATCTCGAGCGGATGTCGCCCGACCTTGCCGGCGCTGCCGCCATGCTGGTCGCGCAAGGCTGCCGTCGGATCATCGTCGTGCCGGTGTTCCTCGGCGAAGGCGGCCATGTGCGCGGCGACCTGCCAAAGCTCGTCGCGGCCGCGGCCGACGCGCATCCGGACATCGACTTCTCGCTCGCATCGGCCATCGGCGAGCACGCTGCCGTCATCGACGCGATCGCCGACGTCTGCGTCGCGGCCGCACGCCGCTGATGCGGGTCGTCGTCATCGGCGCTGGCGTCGTCGGCCTCGCCACTGCCTACTATCTCGCGCGCGATGGCCATGCCGTCACGATCGTGGACCGCAACGACGGCGTGGCGCTCGAGACGAGCTTCGCCAATGGCGCGCAGCTGTCCTACAGCTACGTCGCGCCGCTCGCCGGGCCCGGCGTACTGCCGAAGGTGCCGCCGTGGCTGCTGCGGCGCGACTCGCCGCTGCGTTTCTACCCGGCGCTCGATCTCGCGCAGTGGCGCTGGCTGCTGGGCTTCGTCGCCGCGTGCAATCGCGAAACGAGCGAACGGACCACGCGGCGGCTGCTTGCGCTGGCGAGCGACAGTCGCCGGCGCATGCACGCGTTCGTGCGCGACGAGGCCATCTCGTTCGACCATGCGCGCAACGGCAAGCTCGTCGTGTATTCGGATCCGGCCGGCTTCGACAGTGCGCGCCGGCTGCTCGACTACCAGCGCTCGCTCGGCTCCGAGCAGGTGGCGCTCGATCGCGCCGCGTGCCTCGCGCGCGAGCCGTCGCTGGCGGTCGCCGAATCGACGCTCGGACGGCGCCTCGTCGGCGGCATCGATACGCCCAGCGAGGAAGTCGGCGACTGCTACCGATTTTGCGTCGGCCTCGAGCGCCGGCTGGTGCAGCCCGACCTCGGCGTACGCATGCTGCTCGGCACGCTGACGCGCTCGCTCGTCGTCCGCGGAGGGCGTGTCACGCACGCGGACACCGCCGCCGGCGAGCTGGACGCGGATGCATTCGTCGTGGCCGCGGGCGTGGAATCGATGATGCTGTGCCGCGACGTGGGCGTGCGGCTGCCGCTGTATCCACTGAAGGGTTACAGCCTGACACTCCCGCTGCAGGGACCGGCGCCGACGATGAGCATCACGGATTTCAAGCGTAAGGTCGTCTATGCGCCGCTGGCGGACGGCGCGGGTCATCGGCTGCGGGTCGCCGGCATGGCGGACATCGCCGGCTGGTCGCGCGCGCCGGACCCGGTGCGCCTGCGACAGCTGCTTGCCGAGGCGCGCGGGGCGTTCCCCCGCGCGACCGACTACGCGATGCCGCTCGAACGGTTCGAGCCTTGGTGCGGGCTGCGCCCGGCGACGCCGCGCGGGTCGCCGCTGCTCGGCGCTACGTCGATCAAGAACCTGTACGTCAACGTCGGCCAGGGTGCGCTCGGGTGGACGCTGGCGCTGGCGAGCGGCGGGTTCGTCGCCGACGTGATGGCGGGGCGTCCGACGGCGGTCCCCGGCGAAGGGCTAACGCTCTAGCAACGGACTACACGCTCGAAGGCATCATTCCAAACGGAAGTTGACCTGGACGCATGCCGACCAGGGCTTGGGCTCAGGATCGAACCGCGACTGCTCCAACGCCTCGATGACGGACTCGTCGAAGACGTGGGGAGGCTGTGCGAACGGGATCGTGACCTGCTCGACGCTGCCGTCGGCCCGGATGTCCAGCCGCGCATAAAGTACGCCCCATTCGACGCGCTTCCGGATCACATCGAGCGGGTACTTTATTTCTGCCAGGTGCCCTTGCAGCCTGTTCGTCGGCTGTGTGGACGATGACGCGCCGGCGGCAGACGTGGACGAGGGCTCGCCGACGTAACGGAATCTGGGCTGGTGCAGCGCCACGTAATGATCGCCGCCCTCCGACGAGATCAGCAGCGACGCGTGCATTTCGTATTTCGGATTGACGCCCGAATCCTTCGGGCAGGTTGGCGGGACGACGATCCACGCAGCCACCGCCTTCCTGACGGCGTCATCGAGGGGTGACGGCGCCGAGTCGATCGTGACGTCGGCCACCGTGCCGTCGTTGCGGATGTGGGCACGAAAGTCGACCGTCACCGTCTCGTCATGGGCTGGCGAGAACCCAGCGAGGTCGGGGACGACGAACCCCATCACGCGGGCTGGAAGGTCGCCTTTGTGCATGGCGGCGTCGACCGCGGCCGGATCGCTGATGGACCGGCTGCCCGTCGCGCCCTCCGGGGCGTCGTCGGCATGGACCGGCGGGGCGGCCGCGAGCACCTCGAGGGCGGCAACCAACGTGCCAATTGCAAGTGCCCGCATGGCCAGGTTACCGCGGCGTCCGGCCCGCGAGGTAGCGAACCAGTACGTCGGTGATCGAACCCTCGAGGGCAGCGAGGGACACTCCCGGCGGCGGTTCGAGCACGGCGGCGTGGACCAGGGCTTCCAGGGTTCGCAGGACCATGTAGGTCGCCAAGTCCAGATCCTGCGGGACCAGCTCGTCGCGATGCTGCTCGAGCAGCGCCCGCACGCGCGCGGTCACCACGGCGTAGGGTCCGGCGAGATCCTTCGGTTCGTCGAAGAACGAGAACTGGCGCTCCAGGACCTGGTGCAGCGCGGGCTCGACGAGGTGGGCAGCGAGGAGGGCGCGCGCCAGCGTGCCGAGGCTCGCGCGCAGGCTCCCGTGGCGTGACCCTTCCAGCGCGGCGGTCATCACCGCATGCATCTGCTGCGCATGGCGCCGATGGAGCGCGACGATCATCGCGTCCTTGTTCGGGAAGTACTGGTAGAGCGAGCCGATGCTGACGCCAGCGATTTCCGC
>JAFEDG010000168.1 GCA_018241745.1 Pseudomonadota bacterium | reverse complement strand
CCAGCGCGGCCCATTGCCATCCGCGCGCGCCGGCGAACGCCAGCGCATATCCGGCGAGGAGCAGTACGACTATCCAGATTGCGAGCAGCATATCGGTCTCCTCGGCGGGTCCGCCGGGTCAGCGGCGGCGCGCCAGCTCGCCATCGAGCTCGCGCGTGACGTCGGCGCTTGCGGCCATCGGCGCCTGCAGTCCCGCGAGCAGGAACGGCGCGAGCCGCCGCAACAGCGCCTCGTCGTTGTTGGTTTCGTGCGGGGTCAGTTCCGCGATCAGCTTGGCCGCGTCGGTGCCGGCCAATGTGTATGACAGCGCGCCCATGATGAAGTGCAGCCGCCACGACAATTCCTTGCGCGGCAGGCGCGGCAGCGCCCGGCCGAACGCAGCCTTGAAGCGCGCGATCATCACCGCATACTGGTCGGACAGGAACTTGCGGATGAACGGCGCCGGGTCCGCATACGCGCGTCCCAAGAGGCGCAGGAAGTTCTCACCCCCGCGATGCCGGTCACGCGCGAGTTCGAGCGCGGGCACGAACAGCGCGGTCAGGATCTTCTCGCAAGGCACCGGCTTGGGCGCGTAATCGTGCTCGAGGCGCGTCAGCAGCGCGAGGCGCGCCTCGTTCATCGGGTCCAGCCTGCGCGTCAGCACCGCCTGGAACAGCTCTTCCTTGCTGCCGAAATGGTAGTTGACGGCGGCAAGGTTCACGCCTGCGGTGCCCGTGATCGCACGCAGTGTCGTCGCCTCGAAGCCGTGCTCCATGAACAGCGCCTCGGCGGCGTCCAGGATGCGTGTCGTCGTCTTGGGCGCAGCGACGTTCGTCGCGAACGGAATGATCTTCCCGTGCACCGGCGCTCCTCCAATGCAAGACGGCGCGGGAGCCGCGCCGTTCTCGTTTAAACGTTTGTTTGAATCTTAGGCCCGCGGCGCCAGGCTGTCAAATTCACCGCGTGTCGGTGTTGCTCCCCCGTCCAATGGTGCAGCGCGATGTGGCGATCCGGCCACTTGCGGCGTCGCGTCGGCCGGACGATGCCAGGCGACCGCGAGGAGTCCATCGCGGTCGGTAACCGCGAAGCGCCCCAGATGGAAGCATAGGGGGCCGACGGTAAGCACGGGCACGAACGACGCGCGCCGGGCGAACAGGGCCATCTGCGTGTCCGCGATGCTCCAGAACAGCACGCGATCGATGCCCGAACGCAGCCCCAGGCCGCCGAGCAGCGGATACACGAGGCGCGTCATCCCGACGCGACCGCGATAGCGCTCGGCGATCGCAAGATCGTGGACATAGAGCACCGGAGCATCGCCGAGGGCCGCGGCTAGCGATGGTCCCAATCCGTCGCTCATGGACGCCTGCGCGTACTGGATGGTGCCCACGGCGCGCGCCACGTCATCGGCGCGCATCGCCTGCGCCCAGCAGAACGCGGCGACCTCGCCGCCGGGCGCGAGCACGAGGCGCAATGCCGCGCATCCCGCAAGCTCGCTGCGCAGCTTGCGCAAAACGTCGGCGCGCGAGTACGCCTCGCCCCAGACGCTGCCTTCACCGAAGGATTCGATGTAGAGGGCCACGAGCGCATCCAGTACCGGACGCTGCGCAGCGAGCGCGGCGAACGAATCGAAGTCGCGGTGGACGAGCGTGTCGTCGTGCATGGACGTCTCCTTCAGCGTCAGCGGGCGTACGGGCCGCGGTAAAGGTCGCGCCCCAGCAACATGTCGGCGAGCCGGGCCTCGCGCGCGGCGTCGAATCCGCACTCCGTGACCGGATCGCGCGGGTTGGCGTAAGTGCCGAACAGCCAGTCCCAGACCACGATGTCGCTGTAGTTGTCGGCGTGATGCCCGCTCTTGTGGTGGAGCCGGTGCATCTCGGGTGTCTGGAACACGTACCCGACCCAGCGGGGAATCTGCAAATTCGAATGGATGACGAAACCCGCCACGCCCGTGATCAGCGTGTACCAGGCCGCCGTCTCGAGACCGACCCCAAGCAGCGGGAACAGGATCGCATTGCTGATCGACACGTCGACGACCATGTCGAGCGGATGGATGTAGTACGCGGTGAGCGTCTGGATGCGGCGCGGGCTGTGATGGAACTGGTGGAACACGCGCCAGAGCCACGGCGACGCGTGCCGCGCACGATGCCACCCGTAGATGACGAACGTGAACACGAAATAGGCGACGAAGGCCGCGGCCAGCGGTGGCAGGCGGTCGCCGACGAGATCGAGTGACGCGCCTCCGAGCCGCGTGGTCCAGACGTGATCGACGAGCCAGTACACGCCAAGTTGTGCGATGTTCACCGTCACGGCGACTGCGTACCAGCGGCGGTCCGGCTCCAGCGGATGCGCAGGATAGCGGTGCTCCAACCAGACGAGCAGCGCGCCGATGGCGAGCATTCCCGGCACGGCAAGGGTGACGATCATCGGCGCGGTTCCTGCCAGCGTCGCGCTCATGATCCGCGCACCGACAGCGAGAGTTGATCGATGCGCCTGCGCAGGGCATCGCACCATCCGATGACGGCAACCTGCGCTGCCGCGTCCGCCGGCTCGAACAATTCGGCAAGGCGCAGGTAGTACGCCCCGCGCACTTCCTGCAGCTTGTCGAGGCCCGCATCCGAAATCCTGACGCGGATCGCCCGGCGGTCCTCCGGATCCGGCACCCGATCGATCCATCGCCTCCGCTCCATCCGCTCCAGCACGCCGCCGATGCTGGCGCGGTTGACGACGAGAATGTCCGCGAGCTGGTGCTGGCGGAATGACTGGCCGTACGCGTCGCCGAGGATCATCAGGACGTTGAACTGGACGTCCGTCATGTCGTACGCGGCGAAGAACTGCCGCCCCAGCGACTCCAGCGCCTGCCAGGTGCGTGCGAGCGCCAGGAAAGTTGCCTCGTACGTGCCCGCGAATTCGCGGTTGAGAACGACCTCGGCCTTCAGGCGCTCCAGTGCGGCGCCAGGGCCATCGTCGGGAGCAGGGATCGTGGTGGCAGGCATGACGTCTCCAAGTAATATGCATGCATATGATATGCACATATATTACATCGGCGCAATCAGCCTTTTGGCTGATGCCGCGAAATCAGCAGACGTCTGGAAATCGCTTCAAATCATGCCGTTGCAACTTGCCGGCACTTTTCAGTGTGAGCGCTTACTCTGATCGATAAGCCTGTTCGATGGCGTCCTTGTACTTCGCCGCAACGGCCGCCCGTTTCACCTTGAGCGTCGGGGTCATCAGCCCGTTCTCGACGCTCCATGGCTCGCGCATCACGACGACCCGCCGCATCCGCACCCAGCGCGGGAATGTCTTCAACTGCGCGTTGGCGCGCTTCAGCAGCGCGTCTTCGCTGTCGCCGGTATTGGTGACGGCGAGCAGGATCGGGTAAGGCCGGCCCTCGCCGACGACCATCGTCTGGTCGAACGCCGGGTCGTGCTGGATGGCCATCTCGGCGTCGCCGGGCGACAGCTTCTCGCCGTTCGACATGACGACGATGTCCTTGACGCGGCCGCAGATGACGATATGACGGCCTTCCATCCGGGCGACGTCGCCGGTGCGCAGCCATCCGTCATCCGTGAACGCTGCGCGCGTCGCCTCCTCGTTGTGCCAGTAGCCCTGCATCACGTTGGCGCCGCGCACCTGCAGTTCCCCGCCATCACCGAGCCGCACGTCGACGCCGTCGAGCGGAGTGCCCACCGACTCAGGCCGGTTGTCGTCAGCTCGATTGACGGCGACGACCGGTGACGCCTCGGTCATCCCGTAGCCCTGCAGCAACGGCAGGCCCAGGCCGATGAACGCACGTGCGAGCGCGGGGTCGAGCGCGGCGCCGCCGACCACCGCGAAGCGCATGCGCCCGCCAAGCCGCGCGAGGATTGGCCGGGCGACGAGGTGGCGCAACGCGGGCACGAGCATCCGGTCGAGTGCGGTCGCATTGCCCATCGCCACGCGATAACCGCGCGCGACGCACGCGTCGAACAGCCAGCGCTTGGCGCCGCTGCCGAGCGCCGCGTCGATGCGCTGGAACGACTTCTCGAACACGCGCGGCACCGCGAACATCTTCGTCGGTCGCTCCGCCATCAGGTCCTCGCCGATCTGCGTCACGCCGCGACCGTGCGACACGCAGGCACCGATCGCCAGCGGCAGGTAATAGCCGCCCGTGCGCTCGAACATGTGCGACAGCGGCAGGATCGAGAGGAAACGATCGTCGCGCAGCGCCATGCCCGTGGCGCGGCATTGCTCGACGTTGGCAAGGATGTTGCCGTGCGACAGCATCACGCCCTTCGGGCGGCCCGTCGTCCCCGACGTGTAGCAGATCGTCGCGAGCGTCGCCGGTGGCAACGTGCGGCACTCGAACTCCGTCGTCTCCTCGTGCAGGAAGTGGCGGGCGGACACCGCGCCGGCGGGCGCGTCGTCCGCCAGCACGACGACCTGCCGCGGCGAGTCGCCCGCGACGCTGCCGGTCAATGCCATCGCCAGTCGCGCGTTCTCGGCGACACACAACCGCGCGCCCGCGTTGGCCGCGCACCAGCCGATGTTTTCGGTGTTGTCGTCGACATACAGCGGGACGACGACGAGTCCCATGCCGAGCGCCGCGAGGTCCACGGCGACCCAGTCCACGCCATTGCGCAGGCAGATCGCGACGCGATCGCCCTGCGCGAGTCCTTCGCGCCGGAACGCGGCCTGCCAGCGCGCGGCGCGCGCGGCGACGTCGATGGCGTGGTACGGCGTCCACGTACCCGCCTCGAACTCGCGGTACACGATCCTGCCCGGCTCGCTTGCCGCAAGGCTCGCCAGGTATTGCGCGATATTGCCGTCCACCTGCCTTCCTCCGGTCGCGAGCGCCCGTCGTGTGCGGGCCGTCGCGGGCATTGTGCGCCATTCGGGGCACGCGACGCACCGTGTCGCCGGCGCCCCGAATCAAGGCACGGTGCGCCCGGACCGTGGTGTCCGCGCCACACGTTCGTCGGGCCGCAGGCCGCGCAGCGTTGGTGGCGCGTGCAACGACGCTAGAATCCAGCGTTTACGCCGCAGGATTCGACGATGTCGCGCACGCTCCGCTCCGCACTGCTCACGTTGCTCGCCTTCGCAGCAGCTTCTGCCGCCCACGCACAGGACAAGGGCGCTCCCGCCAAGGCCGCGCCTGCTGCAACGCCACCCGCCGCGCAAGCGCCGGCACCCGCGCCCGCGGACACGCTGAAGCGTATCCGCGACACGGGCATCATCCTGATCGGCGTCCGCGAGGCGAGCGTGCCGTTCAGCTACCTCGACGCCAGCAAGCAGCCGCAGGGTTATTCAGTGGACCTGTGCCTGCGCGTCGCCGAGGCGATCAAGGCCGAGCTCAAGATGCCCAAGCTCGAGGTCCGCTTCGTGCCCGTCACGTCGGCCGACCGCATCGCGATGGTCAAGAACGGCAACGTCGACCTCGAGTGCGGCTCCACGACCAACACGCGGGACCGCCAGAACGACGTCGCGTTCGCGTACACGACGTTCGTGGCCGGCATCAAGATGCTCGCCAAGAAATCGTCGAACATCAACTCGGTCGACGACCTGCGCGGCAAGACCGTCGTCGTGACCAAGGGCACGACCAGCGAGAAGATGATGAACACGCTCAACAACGAGCGCCTGCTGCACATGACCATCAAGGTCTCGCCCGACCACGACCAGTCGTTCAAGATGGTCGCCGACGGCACCGCCGTCGCGTTCCCGATGGACGACGTGCTGCTGTACGGCCTCATCTCCAAGTCGAAGAATCCGGACGACTACGCGGTCGTGGGCCGCTACATGTCGGTCGAGCCGTACGGCATCATGATGCGCAAGAACGATCCCGCGTTCGAGCGCGTTGTCGATCACGCGCTGAACGAGATGTTCCAGAACGGCGACGCCCGCCGGATCTACGCCAAGTGGTTCGCCACGAAGGACCTGACGGTCCCGATGAACCAGTACCTGCGCGAAGCCTTCCAGACCCCCAATACCTATCCCGCCTGGCCCTGAGCCGGGCCGGTCGCGGCGGCCGACGCAGCGGTCGGCGCCGCCGCCAGCGCGCGCAGCCGCGCGAGTTCGTCGACGACGCAGGCGATGACTTCGGTGTCGTGCAGCAGCGCGTTGTGGCCGCGGCCAACGAACGCCACGTCGCGCGCACCTTCCAGCACGCACGAGTCCTGCGGCGCGACCATCGAGTCGTGCGGCGAGCGAATCGACATGAACGGTGGCGCCCCGTCGACGCGCGGCGGGTAGTGTGCGAGCCACGGGTTGCCGGGCCGCATCTGCGCCAGCGAGCTGCCCACGGCCAGGCCCGCAAACCGGCTGCCGCGCCACGGCGTGCCAAGCGTGATCACCTGCGCGACGCGCGCGGCGCCGTGCTTCGCGAGGTAGGCACGCGTGACGAGGCCGCCCATGCTGTGCGCGACGATCACGATGCGACGCGCGCCGGTCTGCGCAACCACCGCATCGACCCGCGTCGCGAGTTGTGCGGCAAAGACGTCGATCGACGCGAGCGGCGGACCGTAGGAAATGCGAAACGGCGGCGGCATCCCGCGTGCGATGCAGGCGCGCTCGACGTCGCCCCATACGCCGCCGTTGCACAGCACGCCGTGGACCAGCACGACGGGCAGCGGGTCGGGTCCGGCTGCACGCGCGCGGCGTGTCAGCGGATACGTCATCATCCGCAGTCCCGACGGCAGCAGCGCGACGAACTCCTGCGCGATCATCCGCAGCGTGCGCCCGACTTCGATCCGTTCGCCGGGCGCCCGCGGCGTGCGCCACACCCACGCGAGTGCGAAGTCCG
The DNA here is from genome assembly GCA_018241745.1 of Pseudomonadota bacterium. Lineage (GTDB taxonomy): Bacteria > Pseudomonadota > Gammaproteobacteria > Burkholderiales > Casimicrobiaceae > VBCG01. Next base: position 10,547 of record JAFEDG010000168.1, on the reverse strand, counting down.
TCAGCGTGATCGCGAGGACGAGCGCCGCATACAGGAGCGGCGCGCCAACGACGTAAGGCCACAGCGGCGCGGATGGATTCGCGGCGAGCCGCGACGCGACCCACGCGACGTACAGCGCGAGGCCTGCGGCGTGCGCGACGAAGAGACTCAGCGCGGTAATCATCGCGGCGATGGTAGCGAAAGGGCCGCGGCGTGGCGTCCCGAAGCCACCGGTTTGCCGGGGCGTGACGGTAACCCCCGGATTCGGCTATAATTTACGGCTTCGGCGAGCTAGCTCAGCTGGTTAGAGCAGAGGAATCATAATCCTTTGGTCGGGGGTTCGAGTCCCTCGCTCGCTACCAAATATCGACGGGGATCCGGGCGCAAGCCTGGATCCCCGTTGCATTTTCGGTACCATGGCAGCGCCATGCGCGCGCTCGTCACTTCCGGTACCCACCGTCTTCGGAGCTGGCTGCGTACTGCAGCCGCCGGAATGTGCGTCGCTGCAACCCTGGTACTCGGCAGCTGCGGTGGCGGCGGCGGTTCTTCCGACAGCTCCGGTCCCTCGACGCCAAGCTCCCGCTTCGCCACGACGACCATCTCGTCGACGTACACCGGCGTGACCTACACGATCAGCATCATGATCCCGGCGAACTACGACGCCGACAGCACGTTGCGCCCGGTCATCTATGCGATGGACGCGGACCAATTGTTCACGTCGGAGGCGAGCGTGCTGCCGACGATGGGCGCGCCGGTGTCGAGCGCGATCCTCGTCGGCATCAGCAACCTGGGCAGCGCGCGGCGGGCCATCGATTTCCAGATGCCGGGCGCCGCGGCGTATTTCCAGTTCCTGACGCTCGAACTGATCCCCTACGTCGACGCGCACTACCGCACGGATCCCAAGGTGCGCCTGCTGTCGGGGTGGTCGCTCAGCGGGTTGATGAGCGTATACGCGATGTTGCTCGACGATCCCGCGCACCGGCACTTCTCGGCTTTCATGTCGGCAGACGGCTCGATCTGGGAGCAGCCAGCGCAAGTCGACACGCTCGCCCAGCAACTGCGCGCGACCGACGCCGAGTTGCCGGTGACGCTGCTGCTCGCGGCCGGCGAGAACTACAAGGACAACCTGGCGCTGTGCTTCGACCTGGCTGCGCTGAATTACACAGGCTTCGGCCTGCGCTTCGGCACGTACGGGCAAGGTCACGCCGGCATGGTGCTGCCGTCGTTCATCGACCAGCTGAACTACATCTTCAAGCTGGGACCGGCCACCGGCGGTTCGCTCGGCAACTGCGGCGCGTGAGCGCCCAACGAACCGACCCGGTCCATTTACGCTGAGACGTCGCGGTCAGTGCGCGGCCGGCACTCCGGGCCCGGCTTTCACGAGATCGTCGAGTTCTTTGCGCAGCTGGGCGCGCTCGTCCGTCGCGACCTGGATGCGAGAGCGGTACTTCTGGCCCAGCGCCTCCATTTCCTGCGAAATGCTGGATTCCCACGTGGCACCGGCGAGGCTGTTTTCCGCAAGAAGCTTCTTGCTCTGCAGCCGCGACATGTCGACCTCCATCTGTTGCTGCGCCAGCGTGATCTCGTGGTCGCGGTCACGGATCGCGTATTCGAGGTCCCGCTTCTTGCGCTCGAACTCCATCTGCGCGACATCCTGCTTGAGCCGCTGGAACTGCTCTGCGGCAGAAGCCGGCGCGGGCACGGACTTGTGCGTCGGCGTCGCCACGTCGGGCGAGTTCGCGGGCTTGACGGTGATCACTTCCCCGGCGGTGGCACAGGGCCGGTCCTGGAACACGACGCGGCCATTGTCCGTGCACTTGTACATCTGCGCGCAGACACAGAGAGGGAAAGACAGCAGTGCCACGGCCGCACCCATGGCAATGCATGCGTGCCGGCGGCGCGCCGGACGCGCAGCGGCTTCCCGCCCACGGATTGTCGGCCCTCCCACCGTTTCCCCCCGGAACCCAGTACGCGCATGCTAACGGGTCGCGGCAGGCCGCGCTACGGGGATCCTCGCGACCCGCGCGTATAGTGATCACCCGCGCGAAACCCGTCCGCGATCGAAATGCCCACCGTCACCCTCTTCCTGATCGTCGCCAACGTCGCCGTCTACCTGCTGCAGACGACGCTGCCCTATGTGGTCGTCCCGTTCGCGCTGTGGCCCCTGGATGCGGGGGCGCTGTCGGGCGGGCAGGTGAGCTTCCAGCCGTGGCAGGTGGTCACCTATGCGTTCCTGCACGGGGGGCTCGGCCATCTGTTCTTCAACATGTACGGGCTGTACCTGTTCGGCGGTGCGCTGGAGCGCGTCGTCGGAACGCGGCGCTACGTCTCGTACTACTTCGTGTGCGTGATCACCGCGGCAATCGCGCAACTGATCATGGCCAAGGTCGTCGGCGGCGTGTACCCGACGATCGGCGCGTCGGGCGGCGTGTTCGGCCTGCTGCTCGCGTATGCGGCGTATTTCCCGAACAACAAGCTGATGCTGATCTTCGTGCCGGTCCCCATCCCGTCACGGATCTTCGTGCTGCTCTACGCGGCGCTCGAGCTGGTGCTGGGCGTCACGGGCACGCAATCGGGCGTGGCGCACTTCGCCCACTTGGGCGGCCTGGTGGGCGGTGCGCTGATGCTGTGGTGGTGGCGGCACGGCCGCCTGCCGCGGCGGTGAAACCACCGCAGGCACCGGACAGCTTCTACTTGCCGCGCTTCGCGAGCACCGCGTCAGCCTTGCGGTCGACGGTCGCCTTCTCCGCCGCGGTCAGGTTGCCCTTCTTCACCTGCTGCGACGCGCGGGCCTTGGCGTCGCGCGCATGCGCCTTGTCCTCGATCGGATAGCGGTCGCCGGGCAACGCGAACTTGGAGTCGGGCAACTTCTTGCGGGCTTCGGTCGTGAGCTTGGTCATGGCGTCTCCTTGGCAACGATGAGCAACCAGCCTGCGCCGCGTCCGGAGGCCCGCGCTGTAGTCCGCGCACCGATCATGGCGTCGTCCGCGCGCGTATAGTGGCGCTGCCGATGACGCCCGCCGAATTCGCCACCGCCGCCGAAGCGCATCGCGCCTACCTGATGCGCGTGGCGGTGCTGCAGTTGCGCGACCGCGACACGGCCGCCGACGTCGTCCAGGACACGCTGGTCGCCGCACTGGCGGGCCAAGCGAGCTTCACGGGGCGCTCGACGCTGAAGACCTGGCTGACGGGCATCCTCAAGCACAAGATCGTCGACGCCATCCGGCAGCGCCAGCGCCAGCCGGTGGCGCTGGCCACGCTGGGCGACGAGCTGGACCTGGACGACTTCGACTCGCTGTTCAACGACCGGGGCGCCTGGGATGAGCCGCCGGCCGACTGGGGCGACCCGGAATCGGCGCTTGGGCGAGGCCAGTTCATTTCGATCCTGGACCTGTGCCTCGACCGGCTGCCGCCCAACACGGCCCGCGTATTCGTCATGCGCGAGGTCATGGAGCTCGAATCTGACGAAATCTGTAAGGAATTGGCGATCACGGCGAACAATCTGTGGGTCATCCTGTACCGGGCACGGATGTCGCTGCGCATGTGCCTCGAGCAGAACGGCTTCACGGGCGCCGCCTGACACGCGACACTACTCCCACCCATGCCGCGCATCATCGGACACGTGATCTCCTGCAAGCAGGCCAGCCGCCTCATCTCGCAGCAAGAAGACTTCCCGCTGCCGGGCTGGAAGCGCCTGCTGTTGCGGCTGCACCTCGCGGCCTGCGATGGCTGCACGCGCTTCGCGCGCCAGATCGCGGTGCTGCGCGAGGCGATGGCGCGCTACCGGACATGAACCCCACGTCCATCCGGCTGCAGATCAACGGCGAGCCGCGCGCGCTGGCAGCCACGCCGGCGACGCTGGAAGGCGTCGTCCACGCGCTGGCGCTCGGCGGCAAGCGGATCGCCATCGAACTGAACGGCGAGGTGGTCCCGCGCAGCCGCTATCCGCACACGCCGGTGACGGACGGCGACCGGCTCGAGATCGTCGGCGCCGTCGGCGGCGGCTAGCCGCCGAACTGCGCCGCGCGGCCCGTTGCCGGGTGCCGGCGCGGTAGAATTTGTGGCATGAATACCGCCGCCGACCTGCCGGCCGCCGTCGACGACCGCCTCGTCATCGCCGGCCGCCCGTACCGCTCGCGGCTGCTCGTCGGCACCGGCAAGTACCGCGACTTCGCCGAAACGCGCGCCGCGATCGACGCGTCGGGCGCCGACATCGTCACCGTCGCGATCCGCCGCACGAACATCGGCCAGAACGCGGGCGAACCGTCGCTGGTCGACGCGCTGCCGCCATCGGAATTCACGTACCTGCCCAACAGCGCGGGCTGCTACAACGCCGAGGACGCCGTGCGCACGCTGCGCCTCGCGCGCGAGCTGCTCGACGGCCACAAGCTTTGCAAGCTCGAGGTGCTGGGCGATGCGACGTCGCTGTACCCGGACGTGCGCGAGACGCTCAAGGCCGCGGAGACGCTGGTCGCCGACGGCTTCGACGTGATGGTCTACACGTCCGACGACCCGATCGTCGCGCGCGAGCTGGAAGCGATCGGCTGCGTGGCGATCATGCCGCTCGCGTCGCTGATCGGTTCCGGGATGGGCATCCTCAACCCGTGGAACCTCAAGCTGATCCTCGAGCAGTCGCGCGTGCCGGTGCTCGTCGATGCCGGCGTCGGCACCGCGTCCGATGCCGCCGTCGCGATGGAGCTGGGCTGCGCCGGCGTGCTGATGAACACGGCGATCGCCGCGGCGCAGAAGCCGGTGCTGATGGCGCACGCGATGAAGCTCGCGGTGGAGGCCGGCCGCGCCGCGTGGCTCGCGGGCCGCATGCCGCGCAAGCTCTATTCGGCGACGCCGAGCTCGCCCACAACGGGCCGCATCGGATGAACGGTGCGCGGCGCGCGCCTCGCGCCCTTCACGCCCTCGCCGCGGCGTCGATCGCGGCCATGCTCGCCGTCGCGGCCGGCCTCGCGCCACGCACCGCGCTTGCGGTTCCCCCCACGCGCGAGCAGATCACCGAATGGTGCAACGACGTCGCGGACATGTTCGCGTGCGGGCGCGCCATCGAGGCACACCAGCTCAAGGCACTGCCGGGTCTCGCCCGGCGCGACGGACCGAATCTCATCGTGCAGCTGTTCCCGTCCGGCACGACGACGTTCACCGACGTCGACGACGCGAAAGGCGACGTCGGCTACGCGCTGTGGGACACGCTCGATCCGATCAACGCCGTCGTGCTGTACGTGACGCGCGACGACCGCGGCTCCTACATCGTGCTGCAGCGCGTGAGCGGGACGCGGACCGAGCTGCCGACAGACCCCGCGCTGTCGCCTGACCGCGCGCGCCTCGTCACCGCCGATTTCTGCGTGGAGAACTGCACGAACGAACTCGTGCTGTGGCGCGTCGAGCGCAATCGCATCGTGCGCGAGGCCGCGTGGACGCCCGCCACGCCATGGTCGGACGCCTCCGTGCGCTGGAAGGACGCGGACACGCTGGTGCTCGACTACACGGCGGTGGGCCGCACCGACACGCAGACGCTGGAGCGCAAGGTCGGCGACGCGGGATGGCGCAAGTCGCCGGGCAACTGACGCGCGGTTACTCATGAGCACCGATCGCGCGACCCTGGACGACGGTGGCTCGCCGCATGCGCCGCCGCATCCGCCGATCCGCAGCTATGTGCTGCGGCAAGCGCGGATGTCGCCGGCCCAGCGCCGCGCGCTCGACGTACTCGCGCCCCGCTGGTGCCTGCCCTACGCGCCGCGGCCGGTCGACGCGCGCCGGATCTTCGGCCGCGAGGCGCCGCTGGTGCTCGAGATCGGTTCCGGCATGGGCGAGACGACGGCGGCGATCGCGGCCGCGCATCCGGCCGTCGACTTCATCGCCGTGGAGGTGCACGCGCCGGGCGTCGGCAGCCTGCTGCAGAAAATCGACGCCGCGCAACTGTCGAACCTGCGCATCATCCAGCACGATGCGGTCGAGGTACTGACGGCGATGATCGCGCCCGCGTCGCTCGGCGCTGTCCACGTGTACTTCCCGGACCCGTGGCCCAAGAAGCGGCATCACAAGCGGCGGCTGCTGAAACCCGCGTTGGTCCACGAGCTCGCGTTGCGCCTGGTGCCCGGCGGCTACCTGCATGCGGCCACCGACTGGGCCGAGTACGCCGCCGCCATCCTCGACGCGTGCCGCCACGAACCGCTGCTCGCGAATACCGCGGACGGCTTCGCGCCGGTGCCCGCGTGGCGGCCGCAGACCAAGTTCGAGCGCCGCGGCCGCGCGCTGGGCCACGACGTGTTCGACATCCTGTTCACGCGTCGCGCGACCCCGTGACCACGGCGCCGGCGGGCGTGCTGCACGTCACGGCGGCCGAAGGCGGCGGCGCGGACCGCTACGTCCGCGACCTCGCAGCGGCGACGCGTCCACGGCATTGGATCTGGCACGCGGGCGCGGGGCTCGTCGAGGATGTCGCAACGCGTCGCTATCGCGCGGCGCCGGACGGCACAGCGGTGCGCGACTTCGTCGACGGCGCGGGCATCGGGCTCGTGCACGCGCACGGCGTCGATGCGCATTGCCAGGCCACCCTTGCGGTGCTGGCGAGCGCCGTGCCGACGCTGCCGTGGGTCGCGACGCTACACGACGTCGGCTTCCTGGCCCCCGATGCATTCGCCACCGGTGCGCTGGTGCCGGACCGCGAGTGGATCGCGCGCGTGCGCCCGTGGCTGGCACGCGCGGCGACGGTCGTCGTGCCGTCCGGCTACATCGCCGACCTCGTCGCGACCCACCTAGCGCTGGCGACGACGCGCGTCGAACCGGGGCTGCCCGATCCTCGTCTCACCTCGACGCCGCGCGTGCATACCGTCGCGCACGACGGCACGCGCCCAGTCGTGGCCGTCGTCGGCGCGATCGGCCCGCACAAGGGGAGCGGCGAGCTCGACGCGATGGCCGTGGCGCTCGCCAACCACGGCATCCGCCTCGTCGTCATCGGCTACACGGACGAATGCCTCGTACCGCGTCCAGCCCAAGCCGGCCGCTATGCCGTGCACGGCCCGTACGAGGACGGCCAGCTGCCGACGCTGCTGCGCGCGTACGGCGCGCGGCTCGCGCTGTTCGTGAACCGCCTGCCCGAGAGCTTCAGCTACACGTTGTCGGAAACGTGGCAGGCCGGCTGCGCGGTGCTCGTTCCGGACACCGGCGCGCTCGGCGAACGCGTCCGCGCGTGGGGCGGCGGCGCCGTGTATCCGCCGGATGCGACAACGGCCGCCGTCGCCACGCAGGCGGCGTCGCTCGTCGGCGCGATGCGGCAGGTAGAATCGGCGTTCGATCCGCACGACCCGCGGCGCGTGCCGCAACTCGCGACGATGGCTTCCGCCTTCGATGCCCTGTACGAGCGCTTTGGCATTGCGCGCGACGCGCCGGCGGACGCGGGCGCCGCGCTGGATCGACTCGCCGCCGCCAACCTCGACGGGCATGCGTTCCGGCACGAGCTGACGCTGCTCGCGCAGCTCGCGTCGGAGCAGCGGCAATGGATCGCGAAGCTCGAGCGCGACGTCGCCGAACTCAAGGCGGCCGTGACCGCGCAGGACAAGCGCGACGAAGCGCTGGCACAGCAGGTCCGCGAGCTGAAGGACGTCGAAGCCGCGTTCCACGAGCTGCCGGTCATCGCGCAGAAGCTGCTCTTCAAGCGGGCGTTCCGTGGCCGACGTTGACGTCAGCGTCGTCACGTATCGCCCCGACCTCGCCGCGTTCGCCTCGCTCGCCGACGCGCTGCGCGGCGAGGCGGCGGGCCTCGCGCTGCACCTGTACGTGCTCGACAACAGCGAGACGGACGCGACCGCCGCGCTCCGCGCGCTGCCCGCGCTCGCGCCCGGCGCGGGCTTCGCCACCGTCGACGTCGTGCACTCGGCGGAGAACGTCGGCTTTGGACGCGGGCACAACGCCAACGCGGCGCGCGGCCGCTCGCCGTGGCTGCTGGTCCTCAACCAGGACTGCATCGTCGAGCCGGGCGCGCTGGCGCGCCTCGTGGCGCTCGCGACGCGCGACGACGCCAACGTTGCCGCGTGGGAGATGCGCCAGATACCGTACGAGCACCCGAAGGCGTATGACCCGGTGACGCTCGACGTCGAGTGGGTCAGCGGGGCGGCCACGCTGTTCCGGCGCACGGCGTTTGCGGACGTGGGCGGATTCGACGAGCACCTGTTCATGTACGGCGAGGACGTCGACCTGTCGTGGCGGCTGCGTGCGCGCGGCTCGCGCCTGCGCTATGTCGCGCGCTGCGCCGTCGTCCACCGGACGTATGCGACGCCCGACGAAGTGAAGCCACTGCAGGCGCTGGGTGGCGTGCGCACGAACCTGTGCCTGCGCACGCGCTACGGGCGCCCGCTCACCGTCGCGCGTGGGCTCGCGCTGTGGGCCGCCGAGGTGCTCGCGCCGCAGGAATTCGCGGGCCGCCGCCGCGGCATGCTGAAGGCGTTCACCGGCTTCGTCCGCGAGTGGCCGCACTTCCGCCGCACGCGCGTCGCGCCCACGGCGACGTTTGCGCCGCACTTCGCCGTGTGGAACTACGAGGAGCGGCGCGAAGGCGCGTTCGTCGCGTTCCGCTCGCTGCGCGAGGCACCGCGCGCGACGACGCCGCGCGTGTCGATCCTGATCCGCACCGTGGGCCGCACGGCGTGGCTCGCGCAGGCGCTCGAGACCGTCGCGCACCAGACGTGGCCCAACGTGGAGGCCGTCGTCGTCGAGGACGGGCCCGCGACGTCGGCCGCCGTCGTCGACGCGTTCCGCGACCGCATCGCGATCCAGTATCACGCGACCGGCGAAAAGGTGGGCCGCGCGCGCGCCGGCAATCTCGCGCTCGCGCAGGCCACCGGCGAATGGTTCAACTTCCTCGACGACGACGACGTGCTGTTCGCCGACCACGTTGAGGTGCTCGTCGAGGCAGCCGGGCAGGCGCGTTGCAAGGGCGCGTACGGCATCGCGTGGGAGACGCACACCGAGGTCCACGACCGCGACCGCGCGCACTACGACGAGGTCGCGCGCGTCACCGTGCACCGCCAGCCATTCGACCGGCTGACGCTGTGGCACCACAATTTCCTGCCGATCCAGGCGGTCTTGTTCCACCGCTCGCTGTACGAGAAGCACGGCGGCTTCGCCGAGGACATGGACCAGCTCGAGGACTGGAACCTGTGGACCCGCTACACGCTCGACGACGACTTCGTGCTCGTCGAGAAGACGACGTCCAAGTACCGTGTGCCGGCACGCAGCGACGACGCCGCCGCGCGGCAGCGGCTGCTCGACGAGGCCTATCGCGACGCGGTCGCGCGCCAGGCCGCGATGCGGCTGACGACGTCGCCGCGCGCCGTCGCGCAGATGGTGGACACGTATGCGCGGTCGCAGTCCGTCGTGCTCGTGAGCCGCGACGACGTGCGGCGCTTCATCGGCGGCCATCGGATGCTCGCCCGCGCGTTCGCGTGGCGCGGCCCCGTGATGCGGCGGCTGCGCCGCTTCGGCAGCGCGCGATGACCGGGCGCGGCTGATCCATGACGGCCGCCGCGCTCGCCCCTGACGAACCGAGCGTCGGCGCTGCCGGGACCGCCGCGCCGTCGCTGCGGCTCAACTGGGTCGTCGTGTTGCGTGGCTGCGCGGCGCTGTGGGTGATGTCGTTCCACCTGTGGGCGCTGCTGGGCGGGCGGTCGCTGACGTACGGCTTTGCCGGCGGCTTCACGTACGGTTTGCGCTCGCTGTTCGGCGCGGGTTACCAGGGCGTCGACCTGTTCTTCGTGCTGTCCGGCTTTGTCATCGCGTGGCCCTACGTCGACACGCGGCGCCAGCGCCTCGACCGCTTCGCGATCGCCGACTTCTACCAGCGCCGCTACTTCCGCATCGCGCCGATCTTCTACGTCAGCGTGGTTGTCGTCGTCGTGCTGATCCACCTGCGCTGGCTGCAGGGCACGCGCTCGGTAGCCGCGATCCTCGCGCACCTCTTGTTCCTCGAGAACTTCCGCGTCGACTGGGTTTCCAGCCTGCGCGGCGTCTACTGGACGCTGCCCACCGAGATCCACTTCTACCTGCTGTTCCCGCTGCTGCTGCGCTGGCTGCGCATCGACCGGCCGCTGCGCTTCGCCGCGTGCTGCATCGCGTTCGCCATCGGCTGGCGCGTGCTCACCGCGTGGCTCACGGTCGACCACGGCTACTTCATCGCGTGGACGTCCGCTTACCTGCCAGGCCGCATCGACCAGTTCGCGTGCGGCATGGCGGCCGCCTGCGCGCTTGCGCATCACGACCGCGACAGGGACGTGACGCGGCGCGACGTCATCGTCGCCGGCACGCTCGCCGTGGGCGGCCTCGTGTGGATCGGCCGCCACGCGGGCGGGCTCGACTACTGGTTCGCGCTGGGCCCGAGCCTTGCGGCGGTGCTGATCGCCGTGTTCATCGTCGCGCTGGGCCGCTACCTGCGCGCACGCGGCGACGCGGCTGCGGCGCCTCAAGGCGGCGTGAGCCGCGCCGCGATGCGCCTCGGCGAAGCGAGCCTCGGCATCTACCTGTGGCACACGGTGTTCCTGGTCCTCGCCGCGCACTACGCGCTG